>JAIXTR010000655.1 GCA_027483845.1 Caulobacteraceae bacterium
CTGGTTCGCCCCGGAGCGCGAGATGCTGCAGGCGGCCATCGACTACAGCCAGGAGAAGGTCACCGGTCAGGTGCGCGTGAAGCTCTACAAGGGCAACGTCACGGTCATCGGCCGCACCAGCCCCTACTCGCTGTACGACCAGGAACTGGTCACCTTCGAAGAGGGCAAGGTCGCCTACGACCACCGCGACGCGGCGGGCTTCATCAAGCTCAATGCGCTGCGCCTGCGGGTGGCCGCCAAGCGGGACAAGCGCACCAGCTAGGCATCGAGCCGGTTGTAGGGGTACTGGTCGCGGATCTCGGCCTGGAAGAAGCGGCCCTTGGAATCCGCGTCCAGGAACGAGCGGCAGACCTCGCCGGGCACGCCGACGTAGACATATCGCTCGCCGCTGACGAAGCGGACGAACAGCTTGTCGTGGGCCTGATCGTAGTCGATCGCCTGAATGGCGGTGGAATCGACGTCCATCGGTGGTGCTCCCAACGGGTCTTGCGACTCTAGAACGCGCGAGCCGATCCTATCGGTTCCCCTTCGCCGCGGATGGCGCCACTGTTCGTCGCAACGGCGGCGCTTGTTCGCCGACCACGCGGGGAACCCATCATGTCGTCACACGCCTACGTCGCCATCGTCACCCTCCTGGCGCTGCTCACCTATTTCTGGATGGGGCTGGAGGTCGGTCGAGCGCGCGGCAAGAGCGGCATTAAGGCCCCGGCCATGACAGGCGACCCGATCCTCGAGCGTGCGATCCGCGCGCACTACAACACCCTGGAATGGCTGCCGCTGTTCCTGGTCCCGATGTGGCTGTTCGCCATCTACTGGAGCGATCTGATCGCCGCGATCATCGGCCTGATCTGGATCGTCGGCCGAATCGTCTATCAGCGCGGCTACGTCGCCGACCCGGCCAAGCGCGAGCTGGGTTTCATGATCCAGGCCCTGGCCGTGGCGGTCCTGCTGTTCGGGTCCCTAGGGCGTCTCGTCTACGTCCTGGTCGTCACGCAGGCCTGAGATTTGAAACCGCGCAACCACAATTGCGGCGGAGTGTTGTGATGCTTACATCTCCATCATGGGGACGTACGGCTTTCGAGACCGAAAAATGTTAAAGAAATCAGCAGCCTTGTTCGTCGCGGCCGCGTTGTCCGCGGGCCTTGCCGCCTGCGCGACCCCGACTCCCTACCAGCCGAACATCCGCGGCGCGTCCAGCGTGGGCGGTTATTCCGAAGTTCGGGTCGAGCCGAACCGCTATCGGGTGAACTTCACCGGCAACTCCCTGACCAGCCGCGAGACGGTCGAGGGGTACCTGCTCTTCCGCGCCGCCGAGCTCACGGTCGAGAGCGGCTACGACTGGTTCACCGTCGTGGACCGCGACACCGACAAGACATCTCGCACCTACGTCGAGCCTGACCCCTTCTATCGCCCCTGGTACGGCTCCTACGGCTTCTGGCGGCCCTCCTGGCGCTACTACGGCGGCGCCTACGGCTGGCGCGGCTGGGACCCCTTCTGGGGCGATCCCTTCTGGGCCGACCGCGTGGATGTCCGCACCGTTGAGCGTTACGAGGCGTCCGCCGAGATCGTCATGCAGAAGGGCGCCAAGCCCACCGACGACGTGAAGGCGTTCGACGCCCGGGCGGTGATCGAGAACCTCAAGCCCCGCGTCCAGTACCCGCAACCCAAGTCCTAGACCGGCGCGGCATCGCCGCCCTCGCGAAGGCCGCCACCCCTGTGGCGGCCTTTTGCATGTCCTGACGCGTCCGGACCGCCATCTCGCCCGAATAGGAAGAAGCTTCACCACACGCGGCCCCGTAGGTCGCCAAGCGGTGATCTTTGAAATTTTTGAGGTAAGCTGTGCCGGTTGGGGTGAGGGGGAACTGCATGGGTCGGGCGTCATCGCCACCGGCCGTCCGTGCGCCGATGATGCGGTGGACGGCGGTGTTCGTCGCCGTCGTGTTCAACGTGGCCGCAGCCCACGGCGCGCTCGCCGCCCAGCGGGTGGCGCTGATCATCGGCGTCTCCAAGTACGACAAGGTCCCGGCATTGGCCAACCCGGCCAAGGACGCCAAGCTGGTGCAGGCGACCCTGCAGAAGCTGGGTTTCCAGGTGAAGGTGCTGACCGACCCCAACCGCACCCAGCTGATCGAGGGCCTGGGCGAGTTCGAGGAGACCGCCAAGGCCTCGGAAGCCGCGGTGATCTACTACGCTGGCCATGGCGCGATGATCGACGGTGTGAACTATCTCCTGCCCAGGGACGCCGTCAGCACGAACAAGTCGGCCCTGACCGGCACCGCCGTGGAATCCGCGCGGCTGGGCCAGTCGCTGATGGGCGCCAAGTCCGTGCGCCTCATCATCCTCGACGCCTGCCGCAACAACCCCACGGCCACGCGCAGCATCGGCGGGAACAGTCGCGGCCTGACCCGCGAGACCGGCCCGACCAGCGTCGCCGTCGTCACCCTGATGGCCGCCGGCCCCGGCCAGGTGGCCCAGGACGGCGCGGCCGGCGCCGCCAACAGCCCCTTCGCCATCGCCCTGACCCAGGGCATGAGCCGGCCCGGCGTGACGGTCGGCGAGCTGCCCAGCTACGTCCAGGCCGAGGTCGAGCGGATGACCGAGGGCGAGCAGACGCCCGACCTGCAGGGCATCTGGCCCAACGTCCACTGGTCCTTCGACCCCAACCCGCCCAAGGCCGTCGCGGCGGCCACGCCGGGCGCCGATCCCACCAAGATCAAATGGGAGAAGGACCAGGTCTTCTGGACCTCCATCAAGGACTCCGACGACCCCGCCGACTTCAAGGCCTACATGGACGCCCAGGACCGGGGCGAGATCACCGGCTCGTTCCGTCGCCTAGCCTCAAACCGCATCCGGGCGCTGGAAAAGCTGCCAGCGGGTTCGTTCCAGGTGGCGTCGCGCTCGGCCGTCCCCAGACAGGACCTGGTGGTCAGCGCCCGCGACGCCTTCGCCCGGGGCGACTACGCCACCGCCGCGCGCGACTGGACCACGGCGGCCAAGGCCGGCAACGGCGCGGCGATGTACAACCTCGGCGTCATGGCCTTGACCGGCAAAGGGGCGCCTAAGGACGCCGCCGCCGCGGCCCGCTGGTTCAAGGCTTCGGCGGACGCCGGCCACGCCGGCGGAATGGTCAACTGGGCGCTCTGCCGCCTGAACGGCTTCGGGACGGCCAAGGACGAGGGCGACGGCGTCGGCTGGCTGCAGACGGCCGCCGACCGCGGCTCGGCCACCGCCATGGGGATGCTGGCCGAGGCCTATCTCCGCGGCCGTGGGGTCGGCCAGGACGCCCGGCAGGCCGCAGGCTGGCTGCAGAAGGCGGTGGACGCCGGCGATGGCCCGTCCATCGCCCAGCTCGCCGACCTGTACGAGCGGGGCCAGGGCGTGCGCCACGACCCGCGGCGGTCCTTCGCCCTCTACGAGCGCGCGGCGGTGGCTGGTGACACCGACGCCATGGTTCATTTGGGCTACGCCTACGAGGACGGCGAGGCGGTTCGCAAGGACGAGATCCAGGCCGCGACCTGGTACCAGCGCGCCGCCGAGGCTGGAAACAGCGAAGGCATGTCCAGCCTGGCGGTCATGCTCGAGAACGGCGCCGGCCTCCCGCAGGACTATGCCCGGGCCGCGGAATACTACCGCGCGGCGGCGAACGCCGGGGATGCGCGCGGCTATCTGGGACTGGGCAGCATGACGGCGCGGGGCGCGGGCGTCCGCGCGAACCCCGCCGAGGCTGTCCGCTTGTTCCAGGCGGCGGCCGACCGCGGCAGCGGGCTGGCCATGCGCAATCTGGGGATCATGTACGAGACCGGCCAGGGCGTGCGCGCCGACCGGAAGAAGGCGATCGAGTACTACCGCAAGGCGCTCGCCGCCGGCGATGAGGACGCGCGCGGCGAACTGGAGCGGTTGGGCGTAAGCAGCTAGGGCGCGACGCGCCGGGGGACGGAAATGATATCGGTTGGCAACGCACGGCGTCTCCGGATGGCCGTCAGCGCGATCGCGCTGATGAGCCTCTCGGTCCAGCCGGTGATGGCGCAAAGCAACGGCGGCAAGGACGCGGTGCTGAACGCCTGCGCGACCGAGCGCGCGCCGCTGCAGAAGCTGGATAAGGAATACACCGACCTCAGGAAGTCCAAGATGAGCGCCGCCATCGGCGAGGGGCTGAAGACCGGGGCCATGGTCTTGGGAAAGGCCGTCGTGAGCGGCGGCATCCCCCTGGGCCGGAGCGGAGGCGGTTTCGGCGGCATGGGCAATCTGATGGGCGCGGTCAGCGGCATGGCCCTGCAGAGCGCAGCCCAGCAGCCGGCCCAGGACGGGGCGGCGCCGGCCACGGCCTCGGTGCTGTTTGGCCAGGACATGTTGTCCGGGGCCATGGGCCTGAATGTGCCCGGGGTCAGCGGCTACGGCTTCAGCGGCGGTGACAATGTGAAGGCCTATGCGGCCCTGGCGGTGCTGGTGGCCATCGTCGCCACGGCCGAGGCCTACGCCAAGCTGAAGGAACAAGAGGCCGGCGGCGACCTGAAGCAGGCCGCGTTCAACATCGACCAGGACGCCGGCCGCCAGCTGGCCGTCAGCCGGTCGATCGCCGATAGCGGCGAGGCGCTGGTCGAGTGCCGCTCGGCCCAGCTGACCGACATCAACACGCGTCTCGCCAGCGCCAGCAACGACAAGGACCGCAAGGCGATCAAGCGCGAGCGGACCGAGCTCTCGAGCGCGCTGAAGAAGGACGTCGATCTCACCGGCGGCGTCGTCGACCAGCACACCAACATGGCCAAGACCTTCACCCAGGGCCGCGCCATGACCGACGGCTCGTCGGAAGCCGATGTCCTGGGCGGTCAGGCCCCCGCCTATGCCCCCGCGGCCTCCGCCACCAAGGTGTCGATGCCCAAGTCGGTCGCCCCCGCCCAATCGCAGGGGCAGGCGGCGTCACCGCCCCCGGTGGCGGCGCCTCCGGCGTTGGTCGCAGTGAAGCCCGCCGTGGTCCGCACCGCGCCTGTCGCGTCCGCAGCTCCGCTCAGGACCCTGCCCGTCGGCAGCTCGCTACAGGCCAAGACCGGCGCGTCGGACGGCGGCTGGTGGGAAGTCGAGGTGGATGGCCAGAGCGGCTATGTCCGGGCCGCCGAAGTCGGACCGCCCGGGTCGGCCCCCGCGGCGCCCGTCCAGGTCGCGGCCAAGGGCGGCGCGAAGGGCAAGGCGGCCGCCAAGGCCCCGCCGCCCCCGCCGGCTCCCGTGGGGCCGACGAACATCCGCGCCTACAACCAGTCGGTCATCGCCGCGCGCGACAATGGCAAAGGCCGCCTGTCGGCCCTGATGACCGATATCCAGGCCGCCGAGCGCAAGGAGTCCGTCTTCTACGCCCTGCTGTCGAACCTCGGGCTTGGCTGACGGGGGGCGGGCGCGCGCAAGCCCGGCCGAAAGCCTGAGATAAGGCCACGGCGCGGGCCCCTTTCGGGGCCCGTCCGTCGCGTCTACGTCTTGGGAAAATTGGAGCGGGCGAAGAGATTCGAACTCTCGACCCCAACCTTGGCAAGGTTGTGCTCTACCACTGAGCTACGCCCGCGCTCCGTAGGGGTCCGAAGGCCCCAAATGCGAGAGGCGGCCTTATGGCAGACGGACTTTGCCTTTGCAAGCGGTCCGATGACGAGAAATGTCAGCGGAATTTCGGGCTCTTCAATCGGCGCTTGTTGACGTGGCCTTCCGGGTTCGGCGTGTTCGCCTCTTCGGGGAATTCGCCTTTAAAATAGTAGCGTTGCCAGGCGGCTTTCGTGGCCTCCGGATCGCCCCGGAAGATCTTCTGGTTGAACTCGGAGCGGTGCTTCTCCCAGACGTCGTACTGGTGGCGCAGCTCCGGGTCCGAATCCATCCGGCGGATGACCGGTTGGATCTCGTGCAGCGTCTTGTCCTGCAGCAGGGTGATGAAACAGAAGGGCTCCCCTTTTTCGAACCGCACGCGGCCGGGCCGGGTGAACATCCAGTTCATCGTGAAGGGGAACGGCAGCCAGTCGGTCTCCACGACCCCCGCCAGCGGCTGGATGCCGTCCTTGACGTGGTTGGGCGGCCCCTGGGCCATCATCGACCAGCCGGGGGGCGTACGGAACAGGTAGCCCGGGTGCATCGTCAGGACGCCGTGGCTGAAATGGCTGGTCGCCAGGCGATGGAAGTCGGGGTTGGGGTAGTCGGGCTTGAGCGTGATGTCGGCCTGCATCAGGCCGCCGTTCCACTCGGCCGTGAAGGCCACCGGGCACAGGATTTCCCAGCCTGACGAGTTGGCCATGCTGAGCGGCAGGCACCGGTAGGGATGGCGCGCCGTGAAGGTGTCCATCCAGGCCCGCTGCGGGCGCCCCGGCACGATCTCCGGCGGACGCTCGGTGGTGGGGAAGCACTCCAGTTCCATGGCTCTCACTCGCGGCTGTCGGCCACGACCCTTAAGCGCCGCTCCCGCGCCCCGTCCAGCGCCACGCGCCATACCGCCAACGAAAAGCCCCGGCCGCTTGCGCGACCGGGGCTGTCGTCTTTCGCTGCGCCGTGAGGCGCTGCAAAGATCCTCTTAGGCCAGAGCCGCCTTACGACGACGGATCATCGCGCCGGCGCCGCCAAAGCCCATGATCATCAGAGCCCAGGTGCCGGGTTCCGGCACGACGCCGACCGTACCGGCCAGACCGTCGAACTCGAACGAGTCGGTGCTCGAAGCGAAGGTGATCGACTTCACCTTGGCGCCGCCGAAATCGTAATACACGCGGTAACCGGCTGCACGGTTACCGTCACCGGCGGGCGTACCGCCCCAGATCTTCTTGCCCTTGAATTCCTGCGTCGTGCCGTCAAGCAGGGTGAAGGTCATCTTGTTGTAGCTGTCCGGCGAGCCCAGGTAGAAACTGAACGAGGTCAGAGCATAACCACCCACCGCGCTGAAGGTGCCGGTGGTGCCGCCGAGCACGGCCGCGTAGTTGGTCGGATCAACCAGGGCGGACGTGCCGCCAACCGGAACGCCACCGCTCCACGGGGGGGGTGCGCTGTTGGTGATCGGGTTGGGCGTGGTCGTGACGACGTTACCGACGTACGTGACGTTCGCATCAGCGATGCTGTCGAAATCGTACAGCATCGTCATGCCATTGGCGGCAAGCGTGGTGCCCAGCAGATCGTCAGCCACCGGATAGCCCGGCGACGTGATCACGGTGACCGCGGCGTTCGCGACCGAAGCGGAGGCCAGGAGGCCGAACGCTGCGGAGGCCGCAGCAAGCGTCTTCATGTTCATTTGTTGCATTCCCCAACTAGCTCGCCCCGAAGTCGGACGCGACCTTCATAACTAACAATACTTTAATGGCGACGCCTGTTCGA
>JAIXTR010000484.1 GCA_027483845.1 Caulobacteraceae bacterium
ACGAGATGGCGCTGCGCATCTATCGCCTGTTCGTCGAGCTGAACCGCCTGGGCACCACCGTCATCATCGCCACCCACGATCAGGATCTCGTCGCCCGCTCGCAGCGCCCCGTGCTGCACCTGGATAAGGGCCGCCTGCGTCCGCTGCCCCCGCAGGGGCCCGTAGGCCCGGAGGCCGCCGCATGAGCGAGGCCTTCGATCCCACCCGCTGGCGGCCCGCGTCGTTCCTGCCCGAGGAGGACGCCCGCGATCCCGCGCTGCTGTTCGTCGTGGCCGTGCTCTGCTTCCTGGCCTGCCTCACCGCCATGGGCGTGATCGCCGGCGACCGCGCCGCCCAGGGCTGGGCGGGGCAGCTCACCGGCGAGGCGACGGTTATCGTCCGCGCCCGCGGCGGGGAGACGCCGGACGCCGCCGCCGCCCGCGCCGCCGAGACCTTGGCCGCGGTGCCCGGGGTCAACGAGGCCCGCGCCCTGGAAAAGGAAAAGGCCTACGCTCTGGTGAAACCGTGGCTGGGCGACGTGGGCGACCTCGACGATCTGCCCGTGCCCCGTCTCGTCGCCGTGGGCCTCGACCGCAAGGCGCCGGCCAGCGCCGCGGCCCTGGAGAAGGCGCTCAAGGGGCACGGCCTGGACGCCGTCGTCGACGACCACAGCGTCTGGATCAAGGACATCCGCAACGCCGCCGGCGTCGTCCGCTGGACGGCGGCGACCCTGCTGGTCCTGATCGCCGGCGCCGCAGCCGCCGTGGTCGCCTTCGCCACGCGCGCCGGGCTGGCCGCGCGCCGCGACGTCGTCGAGGTGCTGCACCTCACCGGCGCCGAGGACGGCCAGATCTCCAACCTGTTCGAGCTACGGTTTGCCCGCGTCGCCGCGGTGGCCGGCGCCGCCGGGGCCGGGGCCGCCGCCCTGCTCGGCGCGATCCTGCGGCTGTTGGGCGGGGGCCAGGGGATCACACCGGCCCTGCCAATAGCCTGGGTCGACCTCGTCGCCGTGCTGCCCTGCCCGCTGCTGGCCGCCCTGGTCGCCGCGGTCGCCGCGCGCGTGACGGCGCGGCGGCTGATACAACGGCTCTGATGAAGTCCGTCGCCGCCTTTCTGGTCGTGGCGCTGATCTGGTTCTCCGGCCTGCTGGCCTATGCCGGCCGTGTCCAGCAGCAGACCCCGGCGCGCGCGCCGACGCCGGCTCAGGGCATCGTCGTGCTGACCGGCGCTGGGTCGAACCAGCGGCTGGCCGCCGCCATGAGCCTGCTCGAGGACGACTACGGCCGCCGGGTGCTGGTCTCCGGGGTGAACCGCCAGGCCAGCCGCGAGGACATCCGCAACGTCTCTCGCGCCGTGCGCCGCCTCTACGACTGCTGCGTCGACCTGGGCTTCACCGCCGCCGACACAGTCGGCAACGCCCGCGAGACCGCCGCCTGGGCCCAGGCCATGCGCTACAACCGGCTGATCATCGTCACCGCCGACTATCACATGCCCCGCGCCATGCTGGAGCTGAACGCCGTCCTGCGCGGCACCGGCGTCACCGCCCAGACCTACGCCGTGCCGACGCGATCCCTGAAGGATCGCCGCTGGTGGCGCAATCCGGCGGCCGCACGGTTGATGGTGGTCGAGTACTGCAAGTATCTGGCGATCCTCGGCCGCGAGGCGGTATTGGGGCTCGGTCCCCGCGAAGCCCCCGCGGCGCAACCCAAGGCCTGACGTGCAGAGACTTCGGTCGATCACCTATCTGATCCTGTTCAGCATCTGGACCACGGTCGTCGCCGTCGGCTTCACGCCGATCCTGTTCGGCCCGCGCCACTGGTCGCACTGGATGTTCAACATCTGGGGCAAGGGCCTGATCGCGCTGCTGCACGTCGCCGGCGTGCGCGTCGAGGTCCGGGGTCGTGAGCACATCCCCACCGGCGCCGCCCTGGTCGCGCCCAAGCACCAGTGCATGCTGGACGTCTTCGCCCAGTTCACCTGGCTGCCGGCCAACGCCTTCGTCATGAAGAAGGAACTGGCCTGGATCCCCTGGTTCGGATGGTACGGAAAGAAGGCCGGGGCCATCGTCATCGACCGCGCCGGCGCCGCCAAGACCATGCGCCAGCTGATCCGCGAGGGCGTCGACCGCTTCAAGTGGGGAGCTCAGCTGGTGATCTTCCCGGAGGGCACGCGCCAGCCGATCGGCGCCGCCCCCGACTACAAGCCCGGCATCGCGGCGCTGTACAAGGAACTGGACGTGCCCGTGTACCCGGTGGCCACCAACGCCGGCGAGCATTGGTCGGCCAAGGGCCTGACCCTGACGCCCGGCCTGATCGTTTACGAATACCTCGAGCCGATCCCCCCCGGCCTCAAGCGCGCCGAGTTCATGCGCCTGCTGGAAGAGCGCATCGAAACAGCCTCGGCCAGGCTGGTCGGGCTCTAGCCCGCCTCGACCATCGCCAGCAGCCGCTCCATGCCGACGTCCCGGACGCGCATCTCGCGCAGGTGGGACACCAGGTCCCGCAGGTAGTCCACATTGCGGCCCGACAGCCCCGTGGCGCCCGCGATCAGCTCGGCCTGACGCTCCAGGGTCAGCGCCCCCGCCCACTGCGGATGCTGCACGTCCGACAGGAACACCAGCGACGGGACCCGGCGGCCATCGTCCAGCCGGATCTCGCGCCGGGCCTCGATATAGGTCTCGGTGGGCTGCTCCCGTTCGAGCAGATAGGCGTAGGTCTCGGCCCAATCCGCCTCGGCCACCCGGTACGCCGCGCCCCGGCATGCGCCCCCGGGGGCCAGCCCCAGCACCAGGCCGGGGCTCTCATAGGTGCCGCGATGATGGACGGAATAGATGCAGAAGGCCCTGCGGCGTCCGTGTAAGGTGGCGTCGCGCCGCTCCGCAAATCGGAACCCCGGCCGCCACATCAGCGATCCATAGCCGAAGACCCACCGTTCCGACGCCATTCCACCCCTCGAACAAGTCCCCGATGTCTGTGCCCGATCCGACCGCGCCC
>JAIXTR010000191.1 GCA_027483845.1 Caulobacteraceae bacterium
AGGTGGCCCAGGAGATACGAGATGCGTCACGGTAAAGCCCACCGCAAACTGGGCCGTACGTCCGCCCACCGCACCGCCATGTTCGCGAACATGTCGGCCAGCCTGATCAAGCACGAGCAGATCGTCACGACGCTGCCGAAGGCGAAGGAGCTGCGTCCCTTCGTCGAGAAGCTGATCACGCTCGGCAAGCGCGGCACGCTGCACGCTCGCCGTCAGGCCATCAGCCAGGTCCGCGACGTTGAGCAAGTCGGCAAGCTGTTCGCCGTGCTGGGCCCGCGCTACGCCGACCGCAACGGCGGCTATATCCGGGTTCTGAAGGCCGGCTTCCGCCACGGCGACAACGCCGCCATGGCCGTGATCGAACTGGTCGACCGCGATCCGTCGGAAAAGGGCAAGGACTCCGGTCCGACCGCCGAGACCGCCTTCGGCGCCGACGACTAAGACAACCGCCGCAGGGCGATCAACGAGCCCCGGACGCGCCAGCGTCCGGGGCTTTTTGCATTCGGCTCACAGGCCACCGACGGGTCGGTTGACGAGATAGTTGCGGTAAGCGATAAATATTGCGAAGAACCACAAAGAAAGCGACGGCAATGGCTGATTGGCGTGCACCCCTCATGTCCGCGGTCTGTTATCGCGACCCGCGAGCGGCTCTGACGTATCTGGAAGCCGCGTTCGGGTTCGAGATCTCCATGCTCATCGAGGACGATAACGGTAATGTCGTTCACTCCGAGATGCGCTTTGGGAACGCCGTCGTGATGATCGGCCACGAATGGAGCGAGGACCATAAGAGCCCGCTATCTATCGGCGGCAAGAACACCCAGACGGTTCACATCCAGATCGACACCGACGTGGACGCCCATTGCGAACGGGCTCGGGCGGCGGGTTTCGAGATAATTGTTCCACCTGAGACGCAGTTCTACGGTGACCGGACCTACCGTTGCCGCGACCCGGAGGGGCACATCTGGACCGTCGCCCAGCCCGTCATTGCGGTGACGCGGGAGGCCGCCGAGGCCTCGACGGGGCTCAAGATCACCGGGTGGGTCTGAACGTGGGTGCTGCCGCGCTTGATCTGACGCTGGCGGCGCTGGCTGACCCCTGCCGGCGCCGGGCGGTGGAGCTCCTGGCGGAACGGCCGCGTGCGTCGGGCGAGCTGGCGCGGGACCTTGAGATCTCCGCGCCTGCGATGAGCCGGCATTTGAAGACGCTGCGTGCGAGCGGTCTGGTCGAAGAGAGCCATCCGGCGTTCGATGCGCGCGTGCGGATCTATGCGCTGAGGCCCGAACCCATGGTCCATCTGCTTCGCTGGCTCGAGGAGAGCGAACGTCTGTGGAGCGCGCAGCTCCTCGCGTTCAAGGCGCATATCGAGCGCGACGCGTGACCTCTAAAGTCTATGTGGCGCTTAGGGTGAAAGCGACGCCGGCGCGGGCGTTCGCCGTTTTTACCGGCGAGATCGGCGCCTGGTGGCGGCCGAGCAACCTCTTCCAGACTACGCCCCGCGCGCCGGGGAGGTTGGCGTTTGACGACGGACGCCTGATTGAGACCCTGGCGAGCGGCAAGGTGTTCGAGATCGGGCGGGTCTTGGCCTGGGAGCCGCCCGAGCGGCTGGTCTTTTCCTGGCGCCAGGCGTCGTTTCCGCCCGATCTGACGACGGAGGTCGAGGTCCGGTTCGAGGCCGTGGGAGATGAGACGCGGGTCAGCGTCGAGCATCGCGGGTTCCACCAGGTCCCGGCCGACAGCGCCGCGCGCCACGGTTTCCCGGACGCGGCATTGCTAGCGCGGCTCGCGGCCTACTGGCAGGACCAGATCGCCGCGGTGGGCGCGCGCGTCGAACTTCGTTAGATGAGGGTTGGGGGAGGCAAGTCATGACCGACGGGAACACCGCGGTGGGGCGGCGACAGGCCAGCTTCGCCTTCATCTTCGCCCTGGCGCTGATGAATTCGATCTCGTTCGGGATCATGATCCCGATCCTGCCCAACCTGATCAAGCAGTTCACAGGCGGCGATACGGCG
Source organism: Caulobacteraceae bacterium (assembly GCA_027483845.1). Classification (GTDB taxonomy): domain Bacteria; phylum Pseudomonadota; class Alphaproteobacteria; order Caulobacterales; family Caulobacteraceae; genus Phenylobacterium. The sequence goes on from JAIXTR010000191.1 coordinate 2,010, forward strand.
GCGGCGTCCGAGTGGGGCCTGGTCTTCGGCGCGACCTGGGGGCTGCTCCAGTTCATCACCGGGCCGATCCTGGGCCTCATGGCCGACCGGTGGGGCCGGCGGCCGGTGCTGCTGATCTCGCTATTGGGCCTGGCGGTGGATTTCCTGTTCATGGCCCTGGCGCCAAGCCTGTGGTGGCTGTTCATCGGGCGGCTGCTGAACGGCATGACCGCGGCGAGCTTCTCCACGGCCAACGCCTATCTCGCGGACGTCACGCCGCCGCAGGACCGGGCGAAGGTGTTCGGGTGGATGAGCTCGGCCTTCAGCTTCGGCTTCATCTTCGGGCCGGCGATCGGCGGCTATCTGGGCGAGATCAGCCTGCGTCTGCCGTTCTTCGCGGCGGCCGGCCTCACGTTCCTCAACTTCCTCTATGGGCTGTTCATCCTGCCCGAGAGCCTGCCGCCTGAGCGGCGGGCGGCCAGGTTCGACTGGAAGCGGGCAAACCCACTCGGATCGCTGACGCTCTTGCGCTCGCACACGGGTCTGCTGCCCCTGGCCGGCGTCGGGTTCCTGTTCCAGCTGGCCCACGTGGTCCTGCCGACGATCTTCGTCCTCTACATGGGCTACCGGTATGGCTGGACGCCGTCGGTGCTGGGGATGACGTTCCTGGCCACCGGCATCGCGGGTGTGATCGTCCAGAGCCTGCTGGTGGGACCGATCGTCAAGCGGGTGGGGGAGCGGAACGCGGTGTTGATCGGCGCCCTGGCCGGCATGGCGGGCTTCGCGTGGTACGCCACCGCCCCGACCGGAACGCTCTATCTCCTGGCCGTGCCGGTGTTCGCCTTCACCGGCCTGCTGATGCCGGGTCTGCAGGGCCTGATGACGCGTCGGGTCTCGCCGCAGCAGCAGGGCCAGCTGCAAGGCGCGAACCAGAGCCTCATGGGACTGTCGTCGATCATCGGACCGGTGATCTTCGGCGAGATCTTCGCCTGGTCCCTGCGGCACGAGGGATTCCATCTGCCGGGGCTGGCGATCTATGTCGCCTCGGCGCTGATGGGCTGCGCCTTCCTGTTGGCGTTCGTCGCGGCGCGCCAACCGGTGGAGCGGTGAGGGCGACTTTGCCTTTATTGCGCCGGAAACCTGGGTAGCGTGCAGGCGTTCGCCATCGGAGACCCCATGAACGCGTCGCGCGTCCTCGCTTCCACGATCGTCCTCACCCTCGTCGCGGGCCAGGCGCTGGCCCAGCCCGCCCGATTCGCCGAGCCCACCCGTGCGGCGCCGGCCAGCGCCGCGGCGATGAAGTCGTCCTTCGCCCCCGTCGTCCAACGCAGCGCGCCGGCGGTCGTCAACATCTCGGCCAAGCGCATCGTGCGTCAGCAGGTCGACCCGTTCTGGCAGATGTTCGGCCTGGGCGTGCCCCAGGCGCGGGTGGCCCAGTCTCTGGGCTCGGGCGTGATCGTCCGCGCGGACGGCATCGTCGTCACCAACAACCACGTGGTCGAGGGCGGCCAGGAAATCACCGTCGCCCTGAACGACCGCCGGGAGTTCCCGGCCAAGATCCTGCTGGCCGACCCGCGCACCGACCTTGCGGTCCTGAAGATCGACATGCCTGCCGGCGAGCGGCTGCCGGTGCTGGCCATGGACGACAGCGGGGACACCCAGGTCGGCGACCTCGTGCTGGCGATCGGCGACCCCTTCGGCGTCGGTCAGACCGTGACCAACGGCATTGTCTCGGCGCTTAACCGCACAACCGACCCGACCGGCGACGGCGGCTCGGCCTACATCCAGACGGATGCGGCCATTAACCCGGGCAACTCGGGCGGCGCCCTGGTCGACATGGACGGCGACCTGATCGGGGTGAACAGCTTCATTCTTTCGCGTTCCGGAACCTCGTCGGGCGTCGGCTTCGCCATCCCGGCAGCCGTGGTGCGCCGGGTGGTGGAGGCCGCGGTCGGCGGCGGCCACTCGGTCATTCGGCCCTGGCTGGGCGCGCGCACCCAGAGCGTCACGGCCGAAATGGCCCGCAGCCTGGGCCTGACGATCCCGCAGGGCGCCCTGGTCGCGGACCTGTTCCCCAACGGCCCGGCCGCCCGGGCCGGACTGCGCCAGGGTGACGTGGTGCTGCAGGCCGATGGCCGACCGGTCGCCGATGCGGCCAGCCTGAACTATGTGATCCGGAACCATCGGCCCGGCGAGACCATCCCCCTGGTGGTGCGGCGCGCGACGGGCGAGGACCAGGCCCTGACCCTGCGGGCCGAAGCGGCCCCGGCGACTCCGGCCCGCGACGAGCGCACCCTGGCCGGTCGCAACCCCTTCGACGGGGCCACGGTCGTCAACCTGTCGCCGGCGGTGGCCGACGAGATGGGCCTGGATTCGCTGACGGTGTCTGGCGTGCTGGTCACCAATGTCACGGGCGGTCTCGCACGAAACATCGGCCTTCGCCGCGGGGACATCGTCCGCGAGGTGAACGGGGTGAAGATCGGCGCTGTTCGCGACCTTGCCGCCGCGGCAAGCGCGCAGACCCGGACCTGGCGGGTCACGATCGAGCGCGATGGCCGCATCCAGACCGCGATCTTCTCGAGCTGACATACTCGGGCGGAGCGGCCGTCGTTCTTGGCCGATCCGGCCCGTGAGCAGATCTGCCTGTAGATCGAACCCTGAGCGCGAATGTCGCGAATAGAGGGGGTGCGCCCGGCTGCAATTCCGGATCCCCGTGCTACGTCAAAATCATGATCCAGGCTGAAGAAAAGTCAAATGCCGCCCCGCCGAAGGGGCTTCTGGGCGTGGTCGAGCGCCTGGGGAACCTGTTGCCGGACCCCGTGATCATCTTCGTCTGGCTGATTGTCGGGCTGATGCTGTTGTCCGCGGTTGGCGCGGCTGCGGGATGGCAGGCCTCGCTCGCCTACCCGGGCGAGGAGGCTCCGCAGTTCGGCGTGCTCCAGGATGGCCGACTGACGTTCTCCGCCCATTCGCTGTTCTCCGAGGAGAACATCGCCAAACTTGTCACCGAGATGCCTCGGACCCTGTCGAGCTTCGCCCCCCTCGGGCAGGTGCTGGTGATCATGCTGGGCGCGGCGGTCGCCGAACGCACCGGCCTGCTGAGCGCGCTCATTCGCTTCAGCCTGCGCGATATCCCGCGCGGCCTCCTGACGCCAACGGTGGCCCTGATCGGTATGGTCTCGCACCATGCCTCGGATGCGGCCTATGTGGTCTTCATTCCCTTGGCCGGGCTGTTGTACGCAGCCGTCGGGCGTCACCCGATGGTGGGCATCGCCGCGGCGTTCGCTGCGGTTTCCGGCGGATTCGTCGGCAACGTCACGCCGGGCCAGACCGACATCCTGCTGTTCGGATTCACGCAGGAGGCGGCCAGGATCATCGATCCGGACTGGACGATGAATCCGCTGGGGAACTGGTGGTTCATCCTGGCCGCCGTCTTCGTGCTTACGCCAATCATCTGGGTGGTGACGGACCGCATCATCGAGCCGCGGCTTGGGCCATGGGGCGGAGAGGCGGATGACGACCTCAAGGCCGAGTTGGCCCGCTCGGCCGTCACGGACGCTGAGCGCCGCGGGTTGCGCTGGGCTGCGGTGGCGGCGGCTGCGGTCGTGGCGGGGTTCGCCGCGCTGGCGCTATGGCCGGGCTACACGCCGCTGATCGACGAGTCGAAGACCGGACCGGCGCAGTTGCAGCCGTTCTATGGCGCTTTGGTCGCGGGGTTCATGCTGCTGTTTCTGGTCAGCGGCATCGCCTTCGGGCGCGGGACCGGCGCCGTGAGGACCGCGTCGGATGTGATCGATCAGATGGCCGGCGGCGTCCGCGCGATAGCGCCCTACGTGGTGTTCGTGTTCTTCGCCGCGCACTTCGTGGCGATGTTCAACTGGTCGCGGTTGGGGCCGATCGCGGCGATCAACGGCGCCGAGGCGCTGAAGGCGCTGGCGTTGCCGCCGCCTCTGCTGCTGGTGAGCGTCCAGGCCTTTTCGTCCGTGCTGGACCTGTTAATCGGCTCGGCCTCAGCCAAGTGGAGCGCACTGGCGCCGGTGGTGGTGCCGATGTTCATGCTCCTGGGCATTTCGCCGGAGATGACCACCGCCGCATACCGGATGGGGGACAGCTACACCAACATCATGACCCCCCTGATGTCGTACTTCCCGCTCGTGCTCGGCTTCTGTCGCCGCTGGGACAACGCCATCGGCGTCGGCTCTCTGCTGGCGATGATGCTGCCCTATGCGCTATGCTTCATGGTCGCCGGGATGGGCATGACCCTCGCCTGGACCGCCTTCGACCTGCCGCTCGGACCGCATGCGGGGGTTCTCTACACGGCGCCGGGCGCACTGACTGGACCTTGATTCGATGGCTGATCTGTTCGAAGCGGCGGGCCTTACGCCGCAGCAGCCGTCGCCCCTGGCCGACCGGCTTCGCCCGCAGACGCTGGACGAGGTCGTCGGTCAGGATCACCTGCTGGGACCCGAAGGTCCGATCCGGCGGATGGCCGAGGCGCGCCGCCTGTCGTCGATGATCCTCTGGGGGCCGCCCGGCACCGGCAAGACGACCATCGCGCGGTTGCTGGCCAAGGCGGCGGGCTACGAGTTTCAGCAGCTGTCGGCGGTGTTCTCAGGCGTCGCCGATCTCAAGAAGGCCTTCGAGCAGGCGCGGACGCGGCGGCTGGCAGGACAGGCGACCTTGCTGTTCGTCGACGAGATCCACCGCTTCAACCGGGCGCAGCAGGACGGCTTCCTCCCGTTCGTGGAGGAGGGGATTGTCACCCTGGTCGGGGCCACCACCGAGAACCCGTCCTTCGAACTGAACGGGGCCTTGCTGTCGCGCTGCCAGGTCTATGTGCTCAGGCGGCTGGACGACGCGGCGCTGGGTGACCTGCTGACCAAGGCTGAGGCGCACGAGGGGCACGCCCTGCCGCTGGAGCCGGAGGCGCGGAACGCCCTGGTGGCGATGGCGGATGGCGACGGCCGATATCTGCTGACCCTGGCCGAGACCCTCTTCAACATCGGGACGGCCAAGCCGCTGGATATCCCAGCGCTCAGCCAGATCCTGCAGAAACGCAGCCCGGCCTACGACAAGGACCGG
>JAIXTR010000213.1 GCA_027483845.1 Caulobacteraceae bacterium
CAAGATCGCGCAGCGGCTGCCGGTGCGCATCGCCATCGACCGCAACCAGGCGCTAGCGGGCGGCCTGCGTCCGGGGCTCTCGCTGAAGGTCAAGGTCGACGTCACCCGTGACACCGGCCCGTCGTTCGCCGAGTCCGGCCAGTCGCCGGCGCGCTTCGCCCGCCAGGGCGCGGCGAACTGATCCGATGGCCGACGCCGCCATCCCGTCCGGCAAGACGCCCGTCAGGCGGCCCGACGCCCCGGTGATGCTGGGCGCCGACGGCGCGGAGGTGAACTGGACCCGGGTCTTCCTGGGCTTCGGCGGCATGGTCATCGGCCAGTTCATGGCCATGCTCGACATCCAGATCGTCGCCAGCTCGCTGGTGCAGATCCAGTCGGGCATCGGGGCCACCGCCGACGAGATCAGCTGGGTGCAGACTATCTACCTCCTGGCCGAGGTCGTGATCATGCCGCTCACGGCTTACCTGACCAAGATGTGGGGCACCCGCTCATTCTACGTGGTCGCGGTCGTGGGCTTCGTGATCACCTCGGTCGCGGTCGGTCTGTCCTCGTCGGTGGCGATGATGATCGTGTTCCGGGCGCTGCAAGGCCTGTTCGCCGGGGCGATGATCCCGCCGGTGTTCGCCACGGCCATGACCGTGTTTCCGCCGGAGAAGCGACTGACGGCCAACGTCATCGTCGGCCTGATCGTGACCCTGTCGTCCACCATCGGCCCCACGCTGGGCGGCCACCTGACCGACCTGCTGAGCTGGCGCTGGCTGTTCTTCATCAACATCCCGGTGGGCGTGCTGGTGATCTTCCTGGTCGGCCGCTACGCCAACTTCGACAAGGGCGACCCCAGCCTCTCGAAGGGCATCGACTGGTGGGGCCTGGGTCTGATGACGGTCTTCCTGCTGTCCATGCAGTACGTGCTGGAAGAGGGGAACGGCGACGGCTGGTTCGACGACGCGGTGATCCTGTGGCTGGCGGTTCTCGCGGTCTTCACCGGGGTGGCGTTCATCTGGCGCCAGCTCACCTATTGGCAGCCGATCGTCTCACTGGCCCCGTTCCGCGATCGGAATTTCAGCCTCGGCATCGTGATGACGTTCGTGACCGGGGTGAGCTTGTTCGGCGGCACCTTCCTGATGCCGATCTTCCTGGGCCAGGTGCGCGGCTTCTCGTCGGCCGAGGTCGGCAACACCATGCTGGTGTCGGGTCTGACCATGTTCCTGTCGGCGCCGATCGCGGGTCGGTTCGTCCGGATGATGGACGCGCGTGTCGCGATGATCGGCGGCTTCGCCCTCGCGGCCTGGGCGATCCAGCTCGGCGTGCGGGTGACCGACGAATGGGGCTTCAACGAGTTCTTCGTCCTGCAGGTGGCGCGCGGCCTGGGCACCATGATCGCCATGATCGCCGCCCAGCAGATGAGCGTCGCCTCCCTGCCGGTGACGATGATGAAAGACGCCTCGGGGCTGATCAATCTGATCCGCAACGTCGCCGGCGCCATCGGCCTGGCGGTGCTGTCGACCATCCTCAGTCACCAGGGCGCGGTGCACTACATGGACTTGGCCAGCGCGGCCAGCCAGGCGAACGCCGCCAGCGTCGGCATGATGGACGGCCTGACCGCCATGATGAGCGAGGGCGGCCTGTCCGACCCGGAGGGCACCGCCCGCAAGGCCATGAGCCTGATGATCCATCGCCAGGCCGCCGTGCTCAGCTTCGGCGACGCTTTCGCCGTGCTCGCCATGGGCTGCTGGTTCGCGGTGGGCCTGGCGTTCTTCGCCCGACCCGGCCCGGCCATGGGCGCACCGCCCCAGGGCGGGGGTCACTGATGGCGCGATTGATCGGCCAGATCGACGTCTCGAAGAACGAGGCGATCCTCGACGCGGCGGTCGATGTGATGGGCGACCATGGACTCGGCGCGTCCATGGAGGCGATCGCCCGCCGCGCAGGCGTCTCCAAGCAGACCATCTACAATCACTATGGCTCCAAGGCCGAGCTGGCCCGCGCCATGTCCGAGCGCCGCTCGCACGAGGTGGCCGAGATCCTGGATGCGCCCGGGGCCATCGAGAACCCGGCGGACACCCTGGCCCGCTACGCCGGCCTGCTCCTGCGCGCCGTGCTCAATCCCCGCAGCATGGCGGTCTACAAGATGGCCATGGCCGCATCCTCGGTGATGCCGGACGTGGCGGCGGCGATCTACGAGGCCGGTCCGCGCGCCAGCCGCCTACGGCTGGCCGAGTTTCTGCGCCGGGAAACCGAGGCTGGCCGTCTGCGCACCCCCGATCCGCTCCAGGCGGCCGAGTTCTTCGCCGGCATGGTGCTCGGCCGCTACCAGACGCCGACGTTACTGGGCGTGTGCGTAGCCCTGACCGAAGCTGACGTCGACCAGGTGTCCCGCGAGGCCGCCGCGCGCTTCATGCGGGCCTACGCGCCCTAGCCCTCGCCGCCCTCGTCATCCGAGAAGCCCATGATGTGGAAGCCGGCGTCCACGTGGATGAGCTCGCCGGTGGTGGACTTGCCCAGGTCGGACAGCAGCCACAGCGCAGCCCCGGCCACGCCCTCCATCGAGGTGTCTTCCTTCATCGCCGACAGCGAGCGGCCCTTGGCCAACATGCCGCGGCCGCCGGAGATGCCGGCCAAGGACAGCGTCTTCATGGCCCCGGGCGACAACGCATTGACCCGGATCCCCTTCGGGCCGAGATCGCGGGCCGCATAGCGGGTCGCCGCCTCCAGCGCCGCCTTGGCCACGCCCATGGTGTTGTAGTTCGGGATCGCCCGCTCCGAGCCCATGTAGGTGAGCGTCACGATCGAGCCGCCGGTCGCCGGCATCAACTCGGCCGCGCGCCGGGCGCAGTCCACGAAGCTGAACGCCGAGATGTTCATCGCCCGCAGGAAGCCCTCGCGGGTGGTGTTGTCCACGAACGACCCCTTGAGCTCGTCCTTGTTGGCG
>JAIXTR010000050.1 GCA_027483845.1 Caulobacteraceae bacterium
CTCCAGCCGGCGCCCTTCACCCTGCGGGTGTTCGCCGCCGTCACGCCCGAGGGCATCCGCATCCTGCCCGGCGGCTTCTGCCGCATCTCCGACCGCGCCGACGCCCGCGTGATCTCCATGGGCGAAGGCGCCCGCACCGCCGACGTCTGGGTCATGGACGACAAGCCGGTCGAACGGCTGAGCCTGATCGCCAGCGGCGATGAAGTGAAGGTTCGCCGGATCATGGGCAACCTGCCCAGCCGGGCCGCCGACAATCTGTTCTGGCTGGGCCGCTACTTGGAACGGACCGAGGCGACGCTGCGGCTGGTCCGCGCGCTCTGCTCCAGCCTGATGGATTCCGAATCCTCGCTGCACGGCCGCGGCCAGACCTTCGAGGCCCTGCGCGCGGTGCTGATCGATTGGGGTGCGCTGGATGGCGAGACTCGGCCGGCGCGTGCGCTGGATTCCGCTCGCGACGCCCTGCACGACGCCGAGGCCTGGGGCTCGGTGACCTATCTGGTCCGCTCGGCCAAGCGCACAGCCTCGGGCATGCGCGAGCGGCTGTCGGCCGACTTCTGGGGGCTGCTGGCGGACCTGGAGGGCGACCTGGCCGGCGGCGCCAACGAGATTTATTCCGAGGCCCAGGCGCTGGAGCAGGTGGAGACCGCGCTCCGCCACCTGGCCGGCCTGTCGGGGCTGGCGCAGGAGAACATGAACCGCGTCGCCGGCTGGCGCTTCCTCGACATGGGCCGCCGCATCGAACGCGGGGCCAACACCTGCCAGCTGGCCCGCACCCTGGCCCACGACGCCGCGACCATCGACGACCTGGACCTTCTGCTGGACCTGAACGACAGCCAGATCACCTACCGCGCCCGCTACCTGGTGGGCTTGGCGCTTAATGCTGTGCGCGATCTGGTGATGCTCGATCCCTACAACACCCGCTCCGCGGCCTTTCAGGTGGCCGCGCTGAAGGCTCACCTGGCCGTCCTGCCGACGCTGCAGGAGGACGGCATTCTTGAGGAGCCGTCGCGCATCCTCCTGCCGCTGGCCGCCGAGTTGGAGACCCAGGACGCCGCCACCCTCGGCGCCGACAAGGTCCGGGCCTACGAGCGCACGATCCTGCGCTTGTCCGACGCGGTGGCGGACCGCTTCTTCCTGCAGGGGGCGCACGCCGTACCGACGGTGAAGCTGGTGGGCCTAGCGTGAGGTATCGCCTGCGTCACCGCACGACCTACAGCTACGAACAGGCGGTCAACTTCGCCCGTTGCGTCCTGCGGCTGACGCCCCGTTCGTCGGCGACGCAGACGGTGCTGGAAAGCGCGATCACGGTGACGCCGCAGCCGTCGGCGCGCCTGACGCGGATCGGCCCCTTCGACGCCGAGGTCGTCACGGTCACCATCGACCGGCCGCACACCGAGCTGGTGATCGAGGCCAGATCCCGCATCGACGTCCACGTCCCGCCCCCGGGCGACGCCAAGACCAGCCCGCCCTGGGAGGCGATCCGCAGCCGCGCGCTGAACACCTCGGACCTGGGCCCCGAGGGCCCGGCCTCGTATCTGTTCCCCACCCCGCGCACGCCGATCCTGCCCGAGATCACCGACTATGCGCGGGTCAGCTTCACCCCAGGACGGCCGATCGTCGCCGCCGCCCTGGAGCTCAACAATCGCATCAACCGCGAATTCACCTACGACCCCAGCGCGACCGAGGTCTCGACGCCCGTCGCCCAGGCCTTCGCCGCCCGCCACGGGGTGTGCCAGGATTTCGCACAGACCATGATCTGCGGCCTGCGCGGCCTGGGCCTGCCGGTGAAGTACGTCAGCGGCTATCTGCGGACGATGCCGCCGCCCGGCCGGCCCCGGCTGGAAGGTGCCGACGCCACCCATGCCTGGGTGGCCGTCTGGTGTGGCGACCAGACGGGCTGGGTCGGCTTCGATCCGACCAACGCCATCCTGGCCGGCGAGGACCATCTGGTCCTGGCGATCGGCCGCGACTATGCCGACGTGGCGCCTATCGACGGCGTCATCCTGGCGTCCGGCGTCCAGACCCTGAAGGTCGAGGTCGACGTCATTCCCGAGGACGAGCCCACCCCTGCCCATGCGTAGAGTCATTTCCACCGCCGCCATCCTGGCGCTGGCGTCCCTGGCCGCCTGTCAACGTCCCGCCGCCCCCGCCGCGACCCCGACAGTCAAGGCCGCCTGCCTGCCCGCGCGGCCCGCGCCCGCCGCGGCGCCCTCCACCGCCGGCATGGTGCTGGTGAAGGGAGGCCAGTTCCTGCAGGGCGCCGCGCCCGCCCGCCGCGAGGAAGGGCCGCCGCGCGCGACGAAGGTCGGATCGTTCTGGATCGACACGACCGAGGTCACCAACCGCGATTTCGCCCGCTTCGTCGCCGCCACGGGCTACGTGACGCTGGCCGAGAAGCCGCTGGATCCGAAGCTCTATCCCACCCTCTCCGGCGACCAGCTCAGGCCCTCGGCCATTGTCTTCGTCGGCGCCAAGGACCCCGACGACGGGCCAGGCCGATGGTGGCAGGTGGTCCAGGGGGCGAACTGGCGACACCCCGAAGGCCCCGGCAGCACCATCGCGGGCAAGGACGATCACCCGGTCGTGCAGATCGGCTATGAGGACGCCCTGGCCTACGCGCGCTGGCTGGGTCGCGACCTGCCGACCGAGGCCGAGTGGGAGTACGCCGCCCGCGGCGGCCTGAAGGACGCCGCCTATACCTGGGGGAACCAGCCCCTCGACCTCAACAAACCCCAGGCCAACGTCTGGCAGGGCCCCTTCCCCCAGGCCGACGCCGGAACCGATGGCTACAAGGCGCAGACCGCGCCCGTCGGCTGCTTCGCCGCCAACGGCTATGGCCTCGTCGACATGGCCGGCAATGTCTGGGAGTGGACCAAGGACTGGTACGCCCCCAACCTCGATCCGACCCAGATCATCGATCCGGTCGGCCCCACCGAGCGCGACGCCTATCTGCCCTCCACCCCCGACGAGAAGCGCCGCGTGATCAAGGGCGGGTCGTTCCTCTGCGCCGACAACTTCTGCTTCCGCTACCGCCCCCCGGCGCGCGAGGCCGGCCCGACCGACACCGGTTCGGACCACGTCGGCTTCCGGACGGTGCTGCGGGTGGCCGGCTAGCCCAAGCGCCCGCTGACCGGGCCCGAGACCCCGCGTCGATCCAGATCGACCCTCCAGCGCCCCGCCGATCAACGCCCCGCCGATGGCGGCCGGCGTCGCTCACGCGCAAGATGTGAACGCAGTGTAAATTGATAACCGCTGGTTAATCTGCTGGGAAATGGATCCCGGATTTACCAATCCAAAACATTGATATGTTTAGATGGCCCCATAACACCACACGGGACGGGGACATCATGAGGGTCTTCTATCTATCAGCGGCGATTGCTCCGCTTCTATTTGTCACACCCGCGCTGGCTGCGCCTTCTGACCCTGAAAACGCGGCCATCTCTAAAGAAATGGCTGCCGTCGGTGACTGGTCAGCGATCGCCACGGCGGCGCCGACGGCCGCGCCGCAGGCCAGCCACGAAGAGGTCTTCTCCACGGGCGTCGCCAAGGGCCGCGACCGACTGGACAGCGCCACCTCGACCAGCGCCCTGCGCGAGAAAGAGATCGAGGCCCTGGGCGCGCGCTCGCTCGGCGACCTGCTCCGCAACCTGCCGGGCATCCGCACCGAAGC
>JAIXTR010000603.1 GCA_027483845.1 Caulobacteraceae bacterium
CCCTTCTGGTTGGCGACGACCAGCACGCGTAGTCCTCGGTCAGACCTTGCGGGCACGTCCCAATCTCCTCACACGCACGATCCGGCCGCGCTCGTCACTGAGCGACGGTACGACATCCGCCTCGTATTCCCAATGCCGGGCGGCTTCCGACATGTCGGCCACCACATCCTGACCTTTCAGGAACAGGCCCTGGGCGCCATCCAGCAGGTATGGCCGGGCATACCCCAACAGGCGGTGCAGTGGGGCACAAGCCCGGGCGGTGACGATGTCCACATGAAGCGACAGGTTCTCCGCCCTTTCGTTGTAGACCGTGGCCGGAAGGTCCAGCGCCTCGACAACCTGGGACAGGAAGCGGCAGCGCTTGGCCATGCTCTCGACCAGATGCACGTGAAACCCGTCACGACCTTTCCCGAGGATCGCCAGCACCAGGCCCGGAAAACCGGCGCCGGCGCCGAGGTCGGCCCAGGTGACGGCGTGCGGCGCCAGGCGGAAGAGCTGGGCGGAATCCCAGGCGTGGCGGTTCCAGAAGTCCGGAAGCGTCGCCGGGCCGACCAGGTTCATGACCGCGTTGCCGGCCGTCAGCATCTCCAGGAATCGGGACAGATCCGCGATCTGCTCAGGAGTCGCCTTGGTCGCGCGCGCGAAGGATTGGACGTCGGTGACCGCCACGTCAGGCTGCGCGGCGCCGGACGTGGGCCAACAGAGCCGTGAGCGCCCCGGGCGTCACGCCCTCGATGCGGGCGGCCTGGCCGAGGGTCAGGGGGCGAACGTTGGCGAGCTTCTCGCGCACCTCGTTGGAGAGGCCGCCGATGGAGGCGTAGTCGAGGTCGCCCGGCAGCCGCAGGTTCTCGTCGCGGCGGAAGGCGTCGGCGTCCGCGGCCTGGCGGTCGAGGTAGCCGGCATAGCTGGCGTCGATCTCGATCTGCTCCCGCACGGCGGGGGTCCAGGCGGCGATCTGCGGCCAGATGGCGGCCAGGTCGTCGAAGCCGATGGTGGGATAGGCCAGCAGTTCGACGACGTCGCGGCGCTGGCCGTCGGCCTTGACCGGCAGGCCGGCCTTCGCCGCGGCTGCGGGCGTGAGGGTCAGGCTGTGGGCCGTGGCGCGCGCCTCGGCCAGCTGCGCGGCCTTGGCGCCGAAGGCCTCAGCGCGGTGGGAGCCGACGACGCCCAGGTCCACGCCGCGAGCGGTGAGGCGCTGGTCGGCGTTGTCGGCGCGGAGCGTCAGGCGGAACTCAGCCCGGCTGGTGAACATGCGGTAGGGCTCGGTCACGCCGCGGGTCACGAGGTCGTCGATCAGGACCCCAATGTAGGCCTCGTCGCGGGCGAATTGGGCCGGCTCAGCGCCCGACGCGGCGCGGGCGGCGTTCAGGCCGGCGACCAGGCCCTGGGCCCCCGCCTCCTCGTAGCCCGTGGTGCCGTTGATCTGGCCCGCGAGGTAGAGGCCGCCAAGCCGCTTCACCTCCAGGGTCGGGTAGAGTTCGCGCGGATCTACGTAGTCGTATTCGATGGCGTAGCCGTGCCGCTTCACCACCACCTGCTCCAGGCCGGGGATGGTGCGCAGGAACAGGTCCTGGGTCTCGGCGGAGACCGAGGTGGAGATGCCGTTCGGATAGACGGTCGTGTCGTCGAGGCCTTCGGGCTCCAGGAAGATCTGGTGGCTGGTCTTGTCGCGGAAGCGGACCACCTTGTCCTCGATCGAGGGGCAGTAGCGGGGACCGCGCCCCGAGATGCGGCCGCCGTAGACGGCGCTTTCGGTCAGGCGCTCGGCGATGATCCGGTGGGTCTCTTCGGTCGTGTAGGTGATGCCGCACTGGACCTGGGGCGTGGTGATCCGGTCGGTGAGGAAGGAGAACGGGATCGGCTCCGCGTCGGCGTCCTGCATCTCCAGGCGATCCCAGGCGATGGTCGAGCCGTCGAGGCGGGCGGGCGTGCCGGTCTTCAGGCGGCCCATCTGCAGGCCGGAGGCGTAGAGCCGGTCGGCGAGGCCGATGGCGGGGGCGTCGCCGATGCGGCCTGCGGGGATGCGTTGGTCGCCCTGGTGGATCACGCCCTTGAGGAAGGTGCCCGTGGTCAGGACGACGCGGCCAGCGCGGTATTCGGCGCCCGAAGCACCGACAACGCCTTCGACGTCAACATGGATGAGGCCCTGGCCGACGATCAGGTCCTCGACGGCCTCGGCGATGATGGTGAGGTTGGGGGTGGCCGCAAGCTCGGCCTGCATGGCCTCGCGGTAGAGGCGGCGGTCGATCTGGCTGCGGGGGCCGCGGACGGCGGCGCCCTTGGAGCGGTTGAGCATCCGGAACTGGATGCCCGCCACGTCGGCGAGGCGGCCCATGAGGCCGTCAAGCGCGTCGATCTCGCGAACCAGGTGACCTTTGCCCAGGCCGCCGATGGCCGGGTTGCAGCTCATCTCGCCAATGGTTTCGAGCTTGTGGGTGAGCAACAGGGTGCGGGCGCCGAAACGCGCCGACGCGGCCGCGGCTTCGCAGCCGGCGTGCCCTCCCCCAATGACGATCACATCCCAGGTCATGAGGCGCTGCATATAGGGGAAAGCCGCCCGGGTTTCACGTGAAACAAGTGAACCTGCGGCGTCGTCTCACTTCCCAATGCAGAAGGTGGAGAAGATGCGGCCCAGGACGTCTTCCGGGTCGATGCGGCCAGTGATGCGGTCGAGGGCGCGGGCGGCGAGACGGACGTCCTCGGCCGCGAGTTCGAGGTGCTCGTCCTGCCTCAACGCCATGCGCAAGCGGTCGGCGCTCTCGGACAAGAGTTCCTGGTGGCGCAGGCGGGTAGCGGCGGGAGGTTCGGCGCCGGCCAAAGCCTCGACGATCCGCTCCTCAAGGGTCGAGCGGACCCACGCAAGGTCGCTGGGACCCTTGGCCGTGATCTCGGCGATCGACAGGCCGAGCCGCCTCGCCTGCCCTGCCGCCCATGCGCCAGCCTCTCCGTTGGGAAGATCGCGCTTCGTAATGAGGCAGAGGTCGCCCGCCCGCATTTCCATTGGCACGCTCCCCGTCTCAGCCCCGGAGCCATCCACCAGCCAGAGCCGGAGATCGGCGGCCGCGGCCCAGGCGCGGGCGCGACGCACGCCTTCGGCTTCGATCTCGTCGCCCGTTTCCCGCAGACCGGCGGTGTCGGCCAGCAGCGCCTTGTAGCCGGCCAGAACCAGGGGAACCTCGATGATGTCGCGGGTCGTCCCCGGCGTCGCGGTGACAATGGCGGCGTCCCGGCCAACCAGAGCGTTCAGCAGGGTGCTCTTGCCGGCGTTGGGGGCGCCGATCAGGGCGATCCGATATCCCTCGCGCACCCGTTCCCCGCGTTCGGCGTCGGCGGCCGCGGTCTCGAGCTCGGCGATCAGGCGCTCCAGCGCCGGGCGCGCGCGGGCCGCAACGTCCTGCGGCACTTCCTCGTCCGGGAAGTCGACGGCCGCCTCGAGCATGGCGAGGGCTTCCAGCAAGGCGTCGGTCCAGCGGGCCTGGACGTCGGAGAGCCGCCCGCCTAGCTGTTCCAGCGCCTGCCGCCGCTGGGCCTCGGTCTCGGCCTCGATCAGGTCGGCGACGCCCTCGGCCTGGGCCAGATCCAGCTTGCCGTTCTCGAAGGCGCGGCGGGTGAATTCGCCGGGATCGGCGAGGCGAAGTCCCAGGGCGTGCAGCGCCGCGATCAGGGCGGAGACCACGGCCGCCCCGCCGTGCACGTGAAACTCGGCCGCGTCTTCGCCGGTGTAGCTGGCGGGACCCTCGAACCAGAGCACCAGCGCCTGGTCGATCGGGGCGCCGTCAGCGGCGCGTAGCGTTCGCAGGCTCGCCTGGCGGGCACGTGAAACACCGCCAGCCAGCGCCCTTACGGCCGCCCGGGTCCCGGGGCCGGACAGCCGGACCACCGCCACGGCGGCGCGGCCTGAGGCCGTCGCCGGCGCGTAGATGGTGTCCGTCATTTGCGGGTGGTGGCGGCTTCCATGAACTTGCGGAACTGCTCCTGGGCGCCCGTGCCGAAGGTCATCCAGTTCTTCATGAAGTCC
>JAIXTR010000188.1 GCA_027483845.1 Caulobacteraceae bacterium
CTTTGCGAGATCGAGCAGGCTTTCGCTGCTCATCGCGAGACTCAACGCCGGATCTCCCATTTCTACAGTACGAACGCGGCTGTATCCGAGTCTGGGCTCGGTGGATGAAGACATGCTTAAGCTTGACGACCGGTCGGGCGGGAATTGGAGACCATGGACCAACCTCTGATCCTTGCCTTGGACCAAGGCACAACCTCGACGCGTGCGATCCTGTTCACGGCCGACGGCCAGCCGTTGGCGGAAGCTGGCGCGCCGCTGCAGCAGCACTACCCCCGGGACGGCTGGGTCGAGCACGACGCGGACGAGATCTTCGACGCCTCCGTGATGGTGCTGAAGGCCGCGGTGGAGAAGGCCGGCCGAAAGCTGTCGGACGTCGCCGCCATCGGCGTGACAAATCAGCGCGAGACGCTGGTGGTGTGGGAAAAGGCCACCGGCCGGCCGATCCACAAGGCGATTGTCTGGCAGGACCGTCGCACCGAGGCGGTCTGCGCGCGGCTGCGGGACGAGGGCCGCGAGGGGCGGGTGACCGAGATCACCGGCCTGCTGCTGGATCCCTACTTCTCGGGCACGAAACTGGCCTGGCTTCTGGATCACGTGGAGGGCGCGCGGGCGGCGGCCGCGGCCGGGAGCCTGCTGGCCGGCACGATCGACAGCTGGGTGATCTGGAAGCTGACGGGTGGCCGCACCCACGCGACCGACGCGACGAACGCCTCGCGGACGCTGCTGTACGACATCCGGGCTGGCGCATGGTCGGCGGAGATGGGCGAGATGCTCAACACGCCGCTGGGCCTGCTGCCCGAGGTGCGCGACTGCAACGGCGACTTCGGCGTGACCGACGCGGCCATCCTCGGCCAGGCGATCCCCATTCGCGGCGTGGCGGGCGACCAGCAGGCGGCCTTGATGGGGCAGGGGTGCATCCGGCCCGGCGAGATGAAGGCCACCTACGGCACCGGGTGCTTCATGCTGGTCAACACCGGCGAGGCGGCTCCCGTGTCGGAGGCGCGTCTGCTGACGACGATCGCAGCTCGGGTCGATGGCCGGACGACCTATGCGCTGGAGGGCGCGATCTTCATCGCCGGGGCCGCAATCCAGTGGCTGGGCGAGGGGCTGGGGGTCGGTGGTCCCCAGGCGGCCGAGGCGCTGGCGGCCAAGGCGAACGACGACCTGGGCGTGGTGCTGGTGCCCGCCTTCACCGGGCTGGGCGCGCCCTGGTGGGACGCCAACGCCCGCGGCGCCATCTTCGGCCTCACCCGGGATACGACGCTGGCGGAAATCTCGCGGGCGGCGTTCGACGCCTGCGCCCTGCAGACCCGCGACCTGATCGAGGCCATGCGGGCAGATGCCCCGCAGGCGTTCAAGGGCGATGTCGAGCTGCGGATCGACGGGGGCATGTCGCGCAGCCCCTGGTTCAGCCAGCGTCTGGCCGACCTGACCGGGATCGGCGTGTGCCGGGCGACCTATCAGGAGACCACGGCGCTGGGCGCGGCGCTGTTCGCCGGCGTCGGCGCGGGGATCTATCGCGACGTCGAGGAGGCCGCGGCGGCGCGCCCGAAGACGGAAGGCTATCGGCCGGCCCTGGCGAGCGACGTCCGCGAGCGCGCCTATGCCCGCTGGCTGGACGCCGTGAACCGGGTCGGAACCACCTGAGCGGCCGTTGACCGGGACCGTGTGCGGCCGGACTCGCGCTTGACGCCCGGCGCCAGCGGCGCGAGGAAGTAAGCAACGATCAGATAGATCAGGACATCAGGGAGAACGGCCATGGCGGATGGTTCAGTCGCGGGCGTCACCTCGCTCAAGGGCAAGGTCAGCGCCGAAGAATGGCAGGCGCGCGTCGATCTGGCGGCGCTCTACCGACTTGTGGCGCTGCACGGGTGGGACGATCTGATCTACACCCACATCTCGGCCCGTATTCCGGGACCCGAACACCATTTCCTGATCAATCCGTACGGCCTTTTGTTCGAAGAGATTACGGCCTCGTCGCTGGTGAAGATCGACCTGGACGGGAAGATCCTTCAGGACACGCCGTACTTCATCAATCCGGCGGGTTTCACGATCCACTCGGCGATCCACGCCGCGCGGGAAGACGCCAAGTTCGTCATGCACCTGCACTCGGACGACGGCGTCGCGGTGGCGGCTCAGCAAGGCGGCCTGCTGCCGATATCGCAACATGCGCTGATCGTGCTGCCGCGGCTGGCGTACCATGACTACGAAGGCATCGCCCTGAACCACGACGAGCGCGAGCGCCTGGTGGCCGATATTGGCGACAAGGATCTGATGTTGCTGCGAAATCACGGGACGCTGTCCGCGGGCAAGACCGCCGGGGACTGCTGGATCGGGATGTACTACCTGGAGCGCGCCTGCACGATGCAGGTGAAGGCGCTGTCGGCGGGACGCGAGAACATTCTCATCGCGCCGGAGGCGGCGCAGGCAGAGGTGAAGTCGCAGGTCTCGCGGGGAATCGGCGGGGCGTTGCCGTGGCCAGGCTGCCTGCGGAAGCTCGACCGCGAATTGCCCGGCTACGACGCATAGGGCGGCAGCATCGCCTAAGGCTTGAGCATAACGGGCGCCCGAACGGGCGTCCGTTTCTTTGTTTGGGGACGTTTCAGCCTCGCAACGGACAGCCATCCTGCTGTCACGCGACAGCGTATATGGAGCCATCCTAAGACCGCTGCCGCGTAAATCGTGAATCGCCTGCCAGGACGCGGGTGAAAAGGACCCGTAGTTTTGATCCGACGCCACTTCTTCCTCGTAGCGGCCCTGGTGGTCCTCGCCGTGATGGTGGTGGCCGGCGGGTACAAGATCCTGACCAAGACCTCTGCGGGCGGCCAGGCGGCCTCCGGGCAGGGCACGGGCGGCGCGGGCGGACCCCAGGCCAAGGGCGGCGCGCGGCGCGGCGGTTTCGGCGGGCCGACGCTGGTGTCCGTGACGACGGTTCAGCCGCGGGTGTTCGAGGACACGATCGAGGTGCTGGGGGTGGCCAAGGGCCGCCAGTCGGTGACCCTGACGGCGGCGACCACGCAACTGGTGGACCGGGTGCTGTTCCGGGATGGTCAGCGCGTGGCGCGCGGCGCCGTGCTGGTCGAGCTCAAGGACACCGAGCAGAACGCCGGGACGGCGCAGGCCGAGGCGCGACTGCTCGAGGCGCGGCGCGCCTACGACCGCTACAAGACCCTGGGCGACCAGGGCTGGACCTCGAAGGCCCAGGTTGAACAGTACGAGGCGGCGTGGCGCTCGGCCCAGGCGGATCTGGCCGCGGCCAAGGCCCGTCAGGGCGACCGGACGATTCGTGCTCCGTTCGCGGGTGTCGTGGGCCTCTCCGATGTGGCGCCCGGCGCCCTGGTCAATCCCGGCGCACCGATCGTGACCCTGGACGACGTCTCGGTGATCCGGGTCGATTTCCAGGTTCCGGAACGTTACCTGGCGCAGCTTCGCGAAGGCCAGTCGCTGCTGGCGACGGCCGACGCCTATCCGGGCGAGACGATCACCGGGCGGATCGCCCAGCTTGACACCCGCGTCGACGAACGCACCCGGGCGATCACGGCGCGCGCCGAGTTTCCCAACGGCGCTGGCAAGCTGAAGCCGGGGATGCTGGTTCGCGTCGGCATCTCGCGCGGTCAGCGCACGACGGCCAGCGCGCCGGAGTCGGCGGTCTCGGTCCAGGGCGACGGCGCGTTCGTCTACGTGCTGCACAGCCGCGCGCCCGGCCAGGGCCAGCCCCAGGCCAAGGGCCAGGCCGGCGGCGCGATGGTCGAGCAGCGGCCGATCGTGACGGGCCTGCGCCAGCAGGGCTTCGTCGAGATCACCGACGGGGTGAAGCCCGGGGA
>JAIXTR010000329.1 GCA_027483845.1 Caulobacteraceae bacterium
CCGACCTTCCGCTCGGCCTCGCGGATGGGAGCGGCCGCCGTCTCGAGCAGCGCCCCCACGGCGGCCGCGCCGCCACCGCTCTGATCCGCCTCGGCCTCGGCCTCGGCGCCGCCGGCGATCCCCGCCAGGATTGTCTCGGCCTGACCGGCGGTGTCGCCCAGCACGTCGGCGTACTGGCGCAGCTCGACGGCCACGACGCTGAGCGGCTTGCCGACATCGCCCAGACGCCCGCACTTCAGGTTCGCGTTAAGCGCCATCGAGTGGATCGAGGTCTTGATCTCGCGGATGGAGTTGATCCGTTGAGCTAGGCCGACGGCGGTCGTCTCGGCGGACCGCCCGACCTCCAGGGCCGCGCTCTCGGCGACGCTCATCTCTTGGACCAGCGCCATCGCCTCGCCCAGGCTGGTTTCCAGTCGGGCCAGATCGCCGGTCTGGTCTCCACGTCCGCCGCCGCGCGCTGCGTCCCGGAGCTGCAGCAGCTTATGGGCGTCGCCGGCGACGCCCGCCAGGCTGCTGGCGATCTTCTCGACCTCGCGGTCGAAGCTGTCGACGGTGTCGTCCAGTTGGGCGGCCAGCATCGCCAGGACTAGGGCGTCCGCGTCGGCGTTCGCCTCACCGGCCAGCCGTCGCCGTTCCAGAATCTCAAGACCCGTCTCGACGTGCTCGACCCGTTGGCGCGCGGTGTCGCCAATCTGCAGGCCGCACAGGGCCAGGCCAACCTTGCTCTGCAGGCCGCGCGCGATGGCCCCCACCTCCGTGGCCACCGCGGCGACCCGCTTGTGGTGTTCGGCCAGGGTGACGGCGTCGGCAGCGAGCTGCAACGGGACGGCCGGCAGCACCTCGGCGCAGCGATCGTCGAGCGCATTCTCATGCTGCAGGGCCGTGCCGACCAGGGCGCCCAGGCTGTCCAGTTCGCGGCCGAACTCGTCCAGTTGGATGCGGCCGGCGCTGATCGCATTGTAGATTTCGTGCGCGAACTCTTCGAACTCCACGAAGGCGCCCGGCACGGTCCCTGCCGTGACCTTGATGTTGACCGCGAAGACGCGGAGGTAGCGCAGCGCCTGCTGCATGTTCGCGATATGACCGCCCAGCGCCCGACTGGTGGCGGCAAGTCCGTGACAGCGCTCGCGATGACCCATCCGGGACCCGGCGAGACCGCTCAGTTCCGCCGCAGCGGCGGAGAGCTTCTCGGTCGCGGTGTCGACGGCGCCGGCGTTGAACAGGCTGGTCAATTGGTCCAGCGAGCCGATCAGGCCCCCCACGACCTCGACTGATTTCTCGAGCGTGACGCCCAAATCAAGGAACTTGCCCTCGATCACACCGCGCGCGGTGGCGAGGCGACCGGCGATGTGCGGGTCAACGAGAGACGGCGAGAGCGTCGGCGAGCCGGCGTGATCGGGTTCGGCGAGCAGGGCGGTAGCGGACACGGGCGACGGGTTCTCTCATTGAACGAAGAGAGTACGCGCGAAGGTTGGAAAATTCGGTGAAGCGATGTGGTTGATGCGCGGTGAACTGAGAAGTTTCGTGTATTCGCGTACGGCGATATTTGCCGATCCAGCATCCCGTTGGCGGAATCCGGTTCGACCGACAGCGTCATTCAGTACATGCGCTGCGGCGGGACGTCGCACCGGCCGATCCAGGAAGACGACTAGAAGACTGCAAGGGCCGCCCGGATCGCCAGGGTCAGCAGCACCAGCGACGCCGTCATGAACACCAGGAAGCGCACCATGATGATGTTGGCGAGCGCCTGCACCAGGCTGTGGACGATGCGCAGACCGACGTATCCCCACGCCAGCGTGGCGTTCAGGCCATCGCCCTGTCCCGCGAGCGCCAGGACCAGGGCCGTGGCGTAGAACAGGGTCGGCTGTTCCATCAGGTGGTTGTAGTTGTCGGCCTTCCAGCGAACCTGCGGCGGCAACTGCGCGGACAGCTCGGCGGTCGTGACGCTGGGATTCAGCGCCACCTTGGCCTGCTGCATCGCCGGTATCCGGGTCGCGTAGAGCCAGGCCCACATCACCATCGACCACAGGACGAGCGCCACCACAGGCTGAAGGATCGCACTGGACATTTCGGACTCTCCCCAATGTTGTTCTCGGCAGGATTGGAACCGGTGACAGCTTTGCCGTAAAGGCCGGAAACCTTGCGGAATCCTGCCACCCGGCCCGCCCTGCGGCTTGAAGCGGCCATTGACGCCGGCGCCCGAGCGCCCGTTTAAGGGCGCGTGTCCCCACCCGCGGCATCCCCTCCGGCCAATCAGGTCGCTCTCGGCATCGCGTTCCGGGTGGGCGCCATGGCGTGCATGGCCTGCCTATCGGCGATCGTGAAATGGACCGGGGCGCGAGGCATTCCGGTCTTTGAGATCATCCTGTTTCGCAACCTGTTCGCCTTCGTCCCGCTCGGCCTCTACATCGCCCGGACCACCGGCTGGGAAGTCCTGAAGACGCGCCGACCGTTTGGCCATCTGGCGCGAGCGACTGTCGGGCTCACCGGCATGATCTGCGGTTTTTCCGCGGTTCAGTATCTGCCCCTGACGGAGGCGACGGCGCTCCAGTTCACGTCGCCCCTGTTCATGACGGCGCTGTCGGCCCTGCTGCTGTCCGAGAAGGTCGGCCGCCATCGGTGGGCGGCGGTGCTCGTGGGCTTCGTCGGGGTCCTGATCATGGCGCGCCCGCTGCCGGGCCACATGAACGTGATGGGCGTGACCCTGGGCGTTCTCTCGGCCCTCGGCGCGGCGGGCGCAATGGTGGCGATCCGGCAGATCGCCGACACCGAGCGCGGCCCGACCATCGTGTTCTACTTCACGCTGGGCGGCGTGGTGCTGGGCGCCGTGGGCTCGATGTTGCACTGGGTGACGCCCGATCCCAAGACGCTTATGATGCTGATCGTGGCGGGCCTCATCGGCGGCGTGGGTCAGCTGTTGCTTACCGAGGCGTTGCGCCAGGCCCCGATCGGGGTGATCGCGCCGTTCGACTACACCCAGCTGGTCTGGGCCGCGCTCCTGGGCTTGGTGATCTGGGGCGAGCTGCCCCACCCACTCACCCTCGTCGGCGCGGTGATCGTCGCGGGCAGCGGCGTCTACATCCTGCACCGGGAGCTCCGTCGCTTCCGCAGGGGATGAGGCCGCAGGCGGAATTGACACAACGACGTTCCAGGCGGACGCTCCGGCCCAGGTTCAGGAGCCCCTCGATGCTCAAGTCGTCATCCATCATCATCCTCGCCGCAGCCGCGGGTGTCTTGGCGCTCGCCGGGGCGGCGCAGGCGGCCGTCACCGTAGTGGGCGGCGGCATGGCCAAGCAGTGCTCGGCCGCAGCCCTCGGCGGCGAGTCCGACTCCCGGTTCCAGGACGTCTGCACCCTGGCCCTCGACACCGAGCCGCTGACCGTTCGCGATCGAGCCGGCACCTACGTCAATCGCGGCGTGCTCAAGCTGCGGCGCAAGGATTTCGGGGGCGCGCAGTTCGACTTCAACCGGGCCATCGAGACCAAGCCCGACCTGGGCGAGGCCTACGTCAACCGCGGGGCCGCGGCGGTGGGGGCGCGGCGCTATTCTGAGGGCCTGGCCGATCTTAACCGGGCGATCGATCTGGGGATCGAGGAGCCGGAAAAGGCCTATTACAACCGCGCGCTGGCCCACGAAGGGCTCGACGACATGAAGTCGGCCTACTTCGACTACCAGAAGGCGCTGGAGCTCAAGCCGGAGTGGGAACAGCCGAGGAAGGAACTGGCCCGCTTCACGGTGGAACGCCGGTAGACCTTGGCCGTTTCGACACCAGGATGGTGTCCATGCGCAATCTCATCGCAGCGGGTCTTGTCGCCGTCGCTGTTGCGGCGCCCGCGGCGGCGCAGGTGACGTCTATGCAGCTCGAAGACCTGCGCGCCCAGCAGCAGGCGGCAGAACGGCGCGCCATCGACCAATCGAACCAGATCCAGGCGCTGGAGGCGCGACTTCGCGCCGACCAGGCCGTGGCTCAGATGGCCGCCCAGAACGCGGGCGTCATCATCCCGCAGCTCCGCGCAGCCGGTCCTGTGGCCGGCGCTCCCACCGCAACCTTGCCGAAGTATCCCGCCATGTCCGACGCCGCCCTCGCCGAGTCCAACAAGCGCGTCCAGGACGCCGCCCGGAACCGCCGCTGACATGCGCTGGCAGGGCGGGGAAGGCGGCGGAAATACGGAAGACCGCCGCGGTATGGGCGCCGTCGGCGCAGGCGGACTCGGCGTCGGCGGGGTCGTCCTGGCGCTGGTGGGCTACTTCGTCTTCGGGATCGATCCCTCCACCACCATGAGCGTGGTGAATGGCGCGGCGCCTCAGACGCAACAGCAGGAGGGCGTGCGCGGAACGCCAGCCGACGAGGCGGGCCGCTTCGTCGACGTCGTCTCGCACAACGTCGATCAGGTCTGGGCCACGCAGATGCGCGGCTATCGCCCGCCGGACGCGATCGTCCTCTATGACGAAGCCACCGGGACGGGGTGCGGCATGGGCCAGTCGGCGATGGGCCCGTTCTATTGCCCGGCCGATCGCAAGGTCTATCTGGACCTCTCCTTCTGGCAGGAGCTCGAAACCAAGTTCGGCGCCGGCGGCGAGGCGGCCCGCGCCTATGTCATCGCCCATGAGATCGGCCACCACGTCCAGAACCTGACGGGCGCCAGCGACAAGGCCCAGCGGATGGGGGCCAAGGGCGCCGACAGCGGCTCGGTTCGGCTGGAGCTGCAGGCCGACTGCTATGCCGGCGTCTGGGCGGCTCGCGCCGCCGAGGTCTCCAACGGCCAGGTGTCGCTCAATCCCCGCGACATCGAGGATGGCCTTCGCGCCGCCTCCGCCGTCGGCGACGACACGTTGCAGAAGAAGGCGCAGGGGCGCGTCATGCCCGACGCCTTCACACATGGCTCATCCGAGCAGCGGATGCGGTGGTTCCGGAAGGGCTCGGAAACAGGCAATCCCGAGGCGTGCGACACCTTCGGGACGAACCGGCTGTAGCGATCCTAGACCGGCAGGTGCGGCAGGGGATCCCAGCGCAGACAGACGCCGACGCTGCGGCGCGCCAGCAGGTCGCCCGGATCGATCAGCTCCAGCGCGACGTCCTCATCGTCCAGCACCAGCGGCGCCTCGGTGCATCCAGCGATTAGCACCTCGGCTCCGAGCTCACGCAGGGCTTCGGCATGGCCCTGCATCTCCCGCGTGACATCGTCGCCCAGATCTCCGGCCTTGATCCGGTAAAGGGTCGTCATGAAGGCTTCCTGGCGCTCAGGCGGCAGGCTGACGAGGCTCATCGCCCG
>JAIXTR010000659.1 GCA_027483845.1 Caulobacteraceae bacterium
CCGAGTTCTGGGTCGACCCGAAGAACGACGTCTTCATGGTGTTCATGGTTCAGGCCCGCGAGGCGGCCATGGACTACCAGCGCAAGAACCGCACGTGGATTTATGACGCACTGGTCAAGTCGCACTAGCCAACCCTGACTGATCGGCGTTCACTGTCGCAAACACAACGGAGGACACGGCCATGGCTGACGGCAATGCGCTGATGAGCAAGGACCAGGCGCGGGCCGAGGCCTATGGCCTGCCGCTGGAAAAGCTGAACCCGGCGCAACCGGCCCTGTTCCAGGCCGACGCCATGTGGCCGATCTTCGAGCGCCTGCGGGCCGAGGACCCGGTCCACTACTGCGAAGAGCACGAGTTCGGGCCGTACTGGTCGATCACCAAGTACAACGACATCATGGCGATCGACACGGACCACAACCGGTTCTCGTCGGACTTCATGAAGGGCGGGATCACCATCGCCGGCGGCCAGGCGAACATGGACCCGCTGCCCATGTTCATCGCCATGGACCCCCCCAAGCACGACGTGCAGCGCAAGGTGGTGTCGCCGGGCGTGGCGCCGCCGGCCCTGGCGGCCATGGCCCCGGAGATCCGCGAGCGGGCCGGCGCGATCCTGGACGGCCTGCCGATCGGCGAGGAGTTCGACTGGGTCGACCTGGTGTCGAAGGAACTGACCGCCATGACGCTGGCGACGCTGTTCGACGCGCCGCAGGCCGACCGCCGCAAGATCACCTACTGGTCCGACGTGGTGACGGCCGCCCCGATGCCGGGCGCCATCGTCGAGACCATCGAGCAGAAGATGGCGATCTTCGGCGAGTACCACGCCTACTTCACCGGCCTGTGGAACCAGAAGGTCAACGCCCCGCCCGCCGGGGACCTGATCTCGATGCTGGCGCACAACCCCGCCACCCGGAACATGGAGCCGCGCGAGTATTTCGGGAACGTGGTGCTGCTGACCGTGGGCGGCAACGACACGACGCGGAACACCATCTCGGGCTCGATCCTGGCGCTGAACCAGAACCCGGACCAGTACGCCAAGCTGCGCGCCAACCCGGACCTCATCCCCTCGATGGTGTCGGAGACGATCCGCTGGCAGACGCCGCTGGCCCACATGCGGCGCACGGCGACCGAGGACGTCGAGTTCCAGGGCAAGACCATCAAGGCCGGCGACAAGGTGGTCATGTGGTACGTCTCGGGCAACCGCGACGAGACGGTCATCGACCGGCCCAACGACTACATCATCGACCGCGAGCGGCCCCGCCAGCACATCTCGTTCGGCTTCGGCATCCACCGTTGCGTGGGCAACCGGCTGGCCGAGCTGCAGCTGACGATCATCTGGGAAGAGATCCTGAAGCGCTTCCCGGAAGTGAAGGTCGTGGGCGAGCCGAAGCGGGTCTATTCGACCTTCGTGAAGGGCTACGAGACCCTGCCGGTGGTGATCCCCCGCCGGAACTAGGCGCGCTATCGACGGGCGTGTGTCGACGGTCTGGCGGGGCGCGATAGTGCTTGAAGCCGGTTGGCGCGTCAGCGCCGACTAGATTGACCACGAACCACACGAACCACACGAACGGTGAGGGTCACGGGCGGACGCAGCGCGGGCTGGACGCGTTCGTGTGGTTCGTGTGGTTCGTGGTTGACTGAACAGCGCCTGCGGCGCGCGCATCCGTCGGATCGTGGAGCGCGGCCGCGAGCGTGGGCCTACTTCGCGCTGGCGATGTAGGCGTCGACGCGTTGTTCGAGGACGTCGAGCGGCAGGGCGCCGGCGGCCAGGACGGTTTCGTGGAAGGCGCGGATGTCGAACTTCGGGCCGAGCGCGGTCTGGGCCTTGCGGCGCAGCTCCGAGATCTTCAGCTGACCCACCTTGTAGCTGGTCGCCTGGCCCGGGCTGGTGAAGTAGCGGTCGATCTCGCGGGCGACGTCCAGCTGCGAGCTGAGCGTGTTGGCCGACATGTAGGCGATGGCCTGGTCGCGGCTCCACTGCTTGGCGTGGATGCCGGTGTCGACCACGAGGCGCACGGCGCGCCAGATCTCCAGGCTGAGACGGCCGAAGTCGTCGTAGGGGTCCTGGTAGAAGCCGGCCTCCTTGCCCAGAGCCTCGGCGTAGAGGCCCCAACCCTCGGTGTAGGCGCCATAGTAGGACATGCGCCGGAACATCGGCAGGTCGGTCTGTTCCTGGCTGCGGGCGATCTGGAAGTGATGCCCCGGCGCGCCCTCGTGATAGGCGATGGCGGGCAGCTGGACCTTCTGGACCTGGGTCATGTCGCTGAGGTTCACATAGAAGATGCCGGGCCGGGACCCGTCCGGCGCACCCGGATTGTAGAAGGCGGTGGACGCGGTCTTCTCGCGGAAGGGCTCGACGGCGCGGACCTCAAGCGCCTGCTTCGGCAGGGTCGAGAACTGCTTGTTCGCCACGGCCATGTAGTCGGCGATGATCTTCTTGGCGTCGGCCAGGTACTGCTGCTTGCCGGCCGGCGTGTTCGGGTAGTGGGTTTTCGGATCGGTGCGGACGAATTCGAAGAAGTCCTCCAGCGCGCCCTTGAACCCGACCTTGCGCTTCAGCACCTCCATCTCGCCCCGCAGGCGGGCGACCTCGGCCAGGCCCGTCTGGTGGATCTGGTCGGGCGTGAGCGCGGTGGTGGTGAAGAAGGCGACCTGGTCGGCATAGAAGGCGTCGCCCTGCGGCAGGGCCCACACGCCGTTCACGGCGGTGGCCTTCTTGGACATGGCGTCGAGGGCCGTCAGGTAGCGGTCGTAGCCACGCTTCCATTCCCCCTTGAGCGCGGCTTCGCCGGCCGCCAGCAGCCGGGCCTTGGCGGCGTCGTCGGTCTTGAGCGCGGCGACCTTCGCTTTGAAGTCGGCCCACAGCGGATGATCCGCG
>JAIXTR010000147.1 GCA_027483845.1 Caulobacteraceae bacterium
CCCTGTTCCTGCCCAGTGACGGTGACGAAGCCGAAGTTGCGGATGGAGGCGCCGTTGGCCTGGGCGTCGCGATCGAGGACCAGAACCCGCTTGCCCCGTCGCGCGGCGGCCAGCGCGTGCGCCAGCCCGACGATGCCTGCCCCGACGACGATGAGGTCCGGCCGCGCGTGAGACAACCTGTGTCCGAATGCCATCTGCCGACTGCCGACCCCTCGTATTGGTATAGACCAATTATCCCAAGATGTTTGCAGTTTCGCGACGGCCTCGTCCGCTGTGGCTACGGGCCTAGACGGCCAGGCGACAGGGCGACGGTCAGGCCAAATGAGTACGCCGCCTCGCCACAACCCTAGACCACATGTCGGACCGACGGCGCATTGGCCCAAAGCCTCGGGCTGTCACGGAGGTGTCGTGGCGACCTGCTTTAAAGCGCTGGTTCATACCAGTTGGGGCGAGGCGCACTCATGTCAAAGCGATATCCGGTTCGAGCCAAGGGTCCGAATCTCAAGAGCTTCCTGCTCGGCACCGTGGCCATGCTGGCCGCCGGTGGCGTGTCCTCCGTAGCCGTCGCGCAGCAGGCCTCGGGCGCTGCCGTCGATGAGGTCGTGGTCACCGGCTATCGCAAGTCGCTCGGCGACGCCCGCGACGCCAAGCGCGAATCCACCATCCAGAAGGACGTCATCGTCGCCGAGGACATGGCGAAGTTCCCGGAACTGAACCTGGCTGAATCGCTGCAGCGCCTGCCGGGCGTGCAGATCAACCGGGAAGCGGGCGAGGGCCGGCGCATCTCGCTCCGGGGCCTGGGTCCCGATTTCGCCCGCGTGCAGCTGAACGGCATGGAAGTGCTGGGCAACGTCGACTCCGCCCAGGACAGCCGCGGCCAGCGCTCGCGCGACCGCGCCTTCGACTTCAACATCTTCGCCTCCGAGCTGTTCTCACGGGTGGAGGTCGAGAAGAGCTACCAGGCTGCCCAGAACGAGGGCGGCATGGCCGGCACCGTGGGCCTGTTCACCGCCAAGCCCTTCGACTACGCGCCGGGCATGAAGGGCGCCCTGACCGTCAAGGTCGGCACCAACGAATACACCGAGGACACCCAGCCTCGCGTGGCTGCGCTGTTCAGCCAGAACTGGGACGACACGTTCGGCGTGCTGGCGTCCATCGCCTACGGCAAGCGTGAGACGACCGAGCAGGGCCACAACACCTACAACTACACCCGCGCCAGCGCCTCGACCCTGCAGGGGCTGGTCGCCAAGGGCCTCAACATCTCCAAGCTGAGCGCCGCCCAGCAGGCCAAGTTCCTGTCGGGCGACCTCTACTTCGCCGACGGCAACCGCATCTCGTCCTGGAACGCCGACCTGGAGCGCCTGGGCGTGACCACCGCGGTCCAGTGGAAGCCGACTGACACCCTGCAGTTCACCGTGGACGGCCTGTACGGCCAGTTCACCACCCGCCGCAACGAGATGCATCTGGCGACGCGTCCGCTCGCCTCCACCGGCTCGGTGGCGTTCGATACGGCCGCCGGCACGGTCTGGCCGGCCATCTTCCGCACGCCGTCGGTGATCAACGACCTGCAGTGGGACAAGGACAACTACGTCACGCGGACCGACGTCACGGGTGCGACCTTCGGCAGCGAGCATCGCCGGTCGCTGAACAAGGGCCGCTTCAAGCAGATCGCGCTCACCGGCAAGTGGGATCCCACCGAGCGCCTCTCCATCGACGGGCACGTCGGCTGGGAGAAATCGACCTACAACACGCCCTACGACGACAAGTTCTACATGCGCGCCAAGGGCAATCTGATCGCCGACTACGGCGCGGACGGCCGCTCGGCCAACTTCCAGTATCCGGGCTGGGATCCGGCCAACCCCGCCAACTACGCCATGGATTCCTTCTACTACCGCAGCTTCAAGAACCAGTCCGAGCTGCACGAAGGGGTCGTGAACCTGAGCTATGTGCTGACCGACGCGCTGACCCTGCGGGCCGGGGTCGCCTACCACCGCTTCACCCAGGGCGGGATCGACATCTTCTACGACGACAACGTCAACGGCACCCGCGGCAAGGCCCGCGGCACCTCGGTCGGCGACATCACCTCGGTGTTCAGCAACGACTCGGGGTCGTGGCTGATCGGCGACTACGCCAAGGGCTTCGCGAAGTACCGCGAGTACCATCGCCTCGGCCCGAACGTCGACGGGACGGGCGGCGCGCTGCAGGACATCGAGAACGTCTACAAGACCACGGAAGCCACGGTCTCCGAGTACGTCCAGCTGGACTGGGACACCGAGGTCTCGGGCATGCGGCTGCGCGGTAACGTCGGCCTGCGCGGCTACAGCACCGACACCCGCAGCGTCGGCTGGATCCAGGGCGACAGCTACGCCTACCTCGGCACCAGCGAGGTGGACGGGAGCTACTCCGGCGTTCTTCCGGCCCTGAACACCGTGCTGGAACTGACCCCTGAAATGCTGGTCCGCTTCTCCGCCACCCGGAACCTCAACCGTCCGGGCCTGGGGTCGATGGCCGCCGAAGGCAGCGCCTTCCAGGACCCTGACTCGGGCGAGATCACCGCCTCGCGCGGCAACCCCAACCTGAAGCCCTACAAGGACACCACGTTCGACCTGTCCGTGGAGTACTACTTCGGCCAGGTGGGCCTGCTGTCGGCCAGCGTGTTCCACAAGCGGATCACGAACTTCATCGGCTCGCAGACGCTTGAGAACATCCCCTTCAGCCAGACGGGCATCCCGATCACGGCCATCCCGGGCGCCACCGGCAGCACCCTGGTGTCGGAATTCACCCTGCCGGTGAACATCGCGGGCACGAACAAGCTGACCGGCCTAGAACTGGCGGGCCAGACGCAGTTCACCTTCCTGCCGGCGCCGTTCGACAACATGGGCGTGGTGGTGAACTACACCTATGTGGATGCGCCCAAGGCGATCACCGGCTTCTCGAAGACCAGCTATAACGCCACGCTGTACTACGAGACCGATCGCTGGGGTCTGCGGGGTTCGCTGAGCCACCGGTCCCGCTGGTACACCGGCCGCAGCGATACGGTCATGAGCGCAAGCACCCGCGGGTTCGAGGGCTCGACCTATGTCGACGCCTCGGCCTTCTACAACATCACCGACACGCTGCAGGTCTCGTTGAACGCCATCAACCTGACCAACGAGAAGGACACCCAGTTCTGGGGCCAGAACCGCTACCTCTATAATCAGAACCAGAGCGGCGCGACCTACCTGGCCGGGGTCAGCTACAAGTTCTGATCATCTTGCAGACCGCGCGCCCGCCTCGTCTTGAGGCGGGCGCCTTCCTGGATGTTTCGAAGCGTGATCGTCTCCCACCGTCATCGTTTCATCTTCGCCGCTGTGCCCAAGACCGGCACCCACGCCGTGCGACAGGCGCTGC
>JAIXTR010000622.1 GCA_027483845.1 Caulobacteraceae bacterium
CGGCCATCTCCATGACCGGATCGGCGCTTGAGGTGGCTGTGGTCAGGGGCGCCAGGGCCGGGGGCGGCGCGCGGGTCGGCAGCGGGCGGGCGTCGGCATAGCGCAGGCCATCGGCGGGACCCGTCAGAGGCGCCGGACCGACATAGCGGACACGGACATTGGCCAGCCCCGCCCGATCGTAGCCCAGCTGGCGCGCGGCCTCCCGGCTAAGGTCGATGATCCGGTTGTTCACGAATGGCCCGCGGTCGTTGAGCCGGACGATCAGCTTTCGTCCGTTGTCCAGGTTGGTCA
The DNA here is from genome assembly GCA_027483845.1 of Caulobacteraceae bacterium. Lineage (GTDB taxonomy): Bacteria > Pseudomonadota > Alphaproteobacteria > Caulobacterales > Caulobacteraceae > Phenylobacterium. The sequence continues at coordinate 292 of JAIXTR010000622.1, forward strand.
CCTCGACCAGGGAGGGCAGCGGAAGCGTGGTATGGGCCGCCGACAGGGTGTTCATGTCGAACAGCTCGCCGTTGGCGGTGGCCTTCATGTGGAACTGGTCGCCGTACCAGGAGGCCACGCCGCGCTGGTCGTAGTTCGGCTGCTCACGGGGCACGTACCAGACGCCGCCGACCTGATAGGGCTTGCCGATCTTGTAAGCGCCCTGGCCTGCGGGCGCGGCGCCGTCGGCGCGGCTGGGGTAGCGGGGCGTGACGCAGGCGGTCAGCGAGGCGCCGGCGAGCAACAGGACCGCCATACGTGTCCAAGCACGCACGTTGCTAGAATTGACCATCGCAAGCCTCCGACTCGGCTCGAATCCTGGCCGTGGAACCTTGAGACAGGGTTAACCGGAGATTGAACCGTCGCCGGCGCCAGGCTGGCGCGTGGCGGACAGGGTGGGATTCGAACCCACGGTGGGCTTTCACCCACGGCGGTTTTCAAGACCGCTGCCTTAAACCACTCGGCCACCTGTCCAGCGCGGGGCTTCTAGCAGGCGAACGGCCAGGGCTCTAGCTGACCTTTTCGACCTTGGCCGACAACCGCGGCCGGACATAGGCGTGGCGCGTGAACCGGATGTTTTCCGGAAGGAAGAAGCCGAGGGTCGGGCGATAGTCGTAGATGACGTCGGTGACGATGACGCTTTCGCCCGCGCGGAGATAGCCAGCGGGCACCGAGGGGGATCCTGCCTCGGAGTAGTCCTTCTTGACGGTCCAGTCCGTCGTGGTCGTGCCGGAATTGTCGGCGGTGATGCTGGAGACCCGCTGCTGCAGACGCACGTTGGGCAGCGGGTAGATCATGGTCGTCGCGGCGCCGAGGATGTCGTTGAGATCGGCGGTGGTCACCGTGCGATTTCGCGCGGCGATGTCCGCCATGGCGCTGGCGATGTCGGCGATACGGCGCTGGGCGACATAGGCTTGCAAGGCCTCGGCCGCGCAGACGTGCAGCAGGAAGATGATCGGCAGGATCAGGGCGAACTCGACGGCCGAGGCGCCGCCCCGATCCGCGGCCAACCGGCGAAGCAAGGCGGTCATTCGAACGGCTCGTTCTTGAAGGCGAGACGGGACGTGATCGTGATCTGCAGCGGTCCGCTGCGATCGAACCCCCGTGTCACGAAAGGGCTCATCAGGGGCCAGGTGTAGTTGGCCTTGACCAGGATGATGTCGCTGGCCGCGCCCTTGTCGAACTGGTTCGCGGGCTGGGTGGTCGCCGCTGTGGCGGCCCCCGTGAAGTTGGAGAACCGCTGAACGCTTGTGACCAGGCGTTCCCCGCAGGAGTCGATACTGACCATCCGGGCGCAGATCTGTTGCTCGAGAGTCGCGGCGCTCGTGGCGGCGTCCTCCCGGCCTGTTCGTATCCGGCGGGCGGCGTCGGCCACCGCATTGTCCAGCCCGCTGGTCATGATTCCGAGCACGCCGATCTCGAAGAGCGACAGCAGCGCGAAGAACAGGACCGGTGCGATCAGGGAAAATTCCACTGCCGCGGCGCCGCTGTCGTTGCGCCTGAACGCTTCGACCCGAGCCCTATGCCCCTTGATCTTGAACATGCCGCGAGGGTGGCTGGGTTGCCCCAACATCCCGTTGCAAAAGACGGTGAAGAGAACTTAACGGTTCTGGCTAAGAGGCGATTAGCCGTCCTGCGATATTCACAGTCGTTAACAACAGCTGTTCGCAGGGATTGCTCATGCGCACGTCACGCTTCGCCGACATCGGGCGGATACTCCGCCGCTTCGACGACCGCGGGAATGTCGCCATCGTCGCCGCGCTGGCCATGGGGCCCATCTGTGTGGCGGGCCTCGGCGCCGTCGATCTCGCCCGCGCGACGACGGCGAAGGCCGAGCTGCAGGACGCGCTGGACGCCGCCGCCCTCGGCGCGGCGCGGACGCCGGCCACCACCAACGCCGATCTCAAGGCTGCAGGCGACCGCTTCCTGTCGCAGAACCTGTCGCTGAGCGACGACTTCGCCCTCGGCGCCACCGACTTCAAGGCCGGCGAAAACGGCAATGTCATCGCGACCGCCGAACTGAAAGTCCGTCCGTTCATCGCCGGGATGCTGAGCAACGGTGAAATGTCGATCGTCGCGACCAGCGAGGTGGTGCGCGCCAGTGTGAAGGTCGAGATCGCGCTTGTTCTCGACACCACCGGCTCGATGAACACGGGCTCAAAGCTGGCCGACATGAAGCGCGCGGCCAAGGACTTCGTCACCAAGATGGAGGAAGCCGCCAACAAGAGCGTCGAGCCCAACGCCGTCAAGATATCGCTGGTCCCGTTCTCCAACACCGTGCGGGTCGACGGGACGGCGTACCTGAACTCGCCCTGGATCGACCAGGCCGGCGCCTCGCCGATCAACGACGAGATCTTCACAACGGCCACCGGCACGCAGCACGCAAACCGCCTCACGCTCTTCGCCACTTTGGGAACGCCTTGGCGTGGGTGCGTCGAGATGCGCAAGGCGCCTTACGACGTGCAGGATACGGCCCCGAGCACCGGGACGCCGGCGACGCTCTACACCCCCTACTTCGCCCCGGACGAACCCGACAGCAAGACAACCGGCTATTCCGACAACTTCGAGAACAACTATGTGCCCGACAACACGGGCAGCACCACGAACTGGCGGGTCAAGCAGGGCGCGATCAACAAGTATGGCGGCACGAAGCGCGGGTCGATGACGACCACCTTCGGCCCGAACCGGGGGTGCGGGTTGTCTAAGATGCGTCGGCTGTCCACGGACTTCCGGGGCATCCGCGATGACATCGATGCGCTGGTCGCGGACGGCAACACGAACATTCCGATCGGCATGTCCTGGGGCTGGAACACCCTGTCGCCGCAAGGCCCCTTCGCGGACGGCGTCGCCTACAACACGCCCAAGCACCAGAAGATCGTCATCCTGATGACCGACGGTCAGAATACGATGGCCCAGCGCGATACGCCCAACGACGGGACCTACTCCGGCACGGGCTATATCTGGCAGAACCGTTTGATCCGCTCGAACGGGCAGGCGCTCACCAATGGCGCCACCAGCACGACGCGGACAGAAACGCTCGACTACCGGCTCAGCCTGCTGTGCACGAACATGAAAGCCAAGGACATCGAGATCTATACGATCCGGGTCGAGGCGGGCTCGAGCACCCTGTTGCAGAACTGCGCGACCTCGCGGGACAACTTCTACAACGTGACGGATTCCTCGACCCTCACCGCGGTGTTCCAGAGCATCGCCGGTCAGATCGCAGCGCTACACCTGTCGCGATAGCCAGGCTGCGCCTTGCCAGGGTTGGGCTTGGCGCGTCCCGTGGTGTATGCGGCGTGGATGAACGCCGAGGAGATCCTAGTCGACGCGCGCGGTCACCGTTGCCCGGTGCCGACCCTGAGGCTCCGTCGCGCGCTGGAGGCGGCGCCAGCGGGCGGCAGGGTGCGGCTGTTGGCGGATGATCCCCTCGCCCGCATCGATGTTCCGCACTTCGCGGCCCAGGCGGGGGCGCAGGTGTTGGAGCAGCGGGACATCGCTGGCGGATTGAGTTTCCTGGTCAGCAAACCCTAGCTCTGCAGGTCCCCAAGCTCAGTCGCCAGGGACATCTCGCGACCGCGGAGGGCGATCTCCACTTCCGTCGCCAGGGCGCCGCCGAAGAAGACGGCGTTTACGTTCCAAGACAGCCAGATCAGGAAGATGACCACGGTCGCCACGGAGCCGTAGGTGACGCCGAGCTCGGCGATATCCTCGACATAGAAGCCCAGCGCCCACGACGCGAAGATGCACAGGGCCGCCGCCGCCGCGCCGCCCAGGAGCGAGGCGCGCCAGGCGACCGGCTCGCGCGACATGGCCCACCGATAGATCAGCGTCATGCCGAGCGTCATGCCGGCGCTGGCCCATGTCCACTCGCTATAAAGCCAGATCGCGCCGCGCAGCGGACGCAGATCGAAGGTTTCTCCGAGAATCCGGAAGCCGAAAAAGACCGTCGATAGCAGGCCCAGGGCGCCCAGGGCGGCCATCAGGACGGCCAACGCCAACAGATTGAAGCTCAGGAAGCCCCTCGGCTTGTCCTCATCGTGGATGAACGACAAGCCCGCCAGCAGGGCCTTGAAGCCGCGGTGGGAGGCGTAGCCACCGATCAGCAAGGCCATTCCGCTCTGGACCGAGACGGTCTCGGGCGGCGCGCGCGACAGGCGCATCAGTTCGCCCTGGAAGATGATCCGTGCGGCGTCGGGCATCACGCGAGCCAGCGCCTCGCCTTGCGCCGCGACGCGGCTAGGATCGGACAGCAGGCTGTAGAGGCCCATGGCGATGGCAAGCGCGGGGAAGATC
>JAIXTR010000152.1 GCA_027483845.1 Caulobacteraceae bacterium
CATCCTGCTGGCCAGCGTGCCGTTCGACAGCGCCAAGGCGCTGCAGGCGCAGAACTGCCTGATGTATGACGACGCCGAGACCAACATCAAATGCACCCTGTCCGACAAGGCCACCCGCCTGGCCGCCGTCGACAAGTACGTGACCCAGGCGAACAACGGCTGCGCCGTGAAGGACCGCCGGTTCGTGGGCGTGTCGAAGGACGGCTCGACCTTCTACGAAGCCTCCTGCCAGGACGGTAAGGGCTATATCTACAAGGTCGCCGCCGCCGGCACGCTGACCGAGACCTACGAGTGCGCGAAGGCCACCCAGATCCTGGGCGGCTGCGAACTGACCGACGCCCGCCAAGCGCAGAGCGAGCAAGCCGGCCTCTACACCAAGCTGGTGAGCGGCGCGGGCGGCAAGTGCGACGTCGACAAGTACGCCCTGTTCCCGGCCAAGCCGGGTGAGGAAGTCGCCGAACTGGTCTGCAAGGACGGCTCGGGCGCGATCCTGATCTCGAAGGCCGGCACGAAGGGCCAGGTCCTGGACTGCGCTCGCGCGCCGGTGGCCGGTTACAAGTGCTCGCTGAGCAAGCCGGAGGCCGCCTACAGCCTGCTGACCGCCGACCTCAAGAAGTACAATTATAACTCCTGCGAGGTGTCGAACAGCCGCGTGGTCGGCAAGACCGACAAGGGCACCACCTATGTGGAAGTGGCCTGCGCGGACAAGCTGAAGGGCTACATGATCGAGTACCAAAGCACGCCGACCGTGACGTCCGTCGGCGCTGTCGGCTGCGCGTTCGCCGGTAACTGCAAGCTGCCCGGCAACACCTAAAACGCCGGATCGGCATTCGACCTGCGAAGGCCCGCGGCGCGATCCGCGGGCCTTTTGCTTATGGCGCTTGCGCGACGTTACGGCGCCTCGTGAGGTTGCCGCCCGTCAACGAACGGGAGTGCGCCGATGCCGGCCTATGTGATCTTCATCAAGAACAAGACGACCAACCAGGACGAGCTGAACACCTACGGCCAGAAGGCGGCCGGGGCGCGCGGCGACCACAAGATCACGCCCCTGGCGTTCTATGGTCCGCTCGAGGTTCTGGAAGGCGAGCCGGCGGAAGGCGTCGTGCTGCTGCAGTTCGCCGACAAGGCCGCCGCCCACGCCTGGTACGACAGCCCGGAATACCAGGAGGCCAAGCAGCATCGCCTCAAGGGCGCCGACTACCGTGTGATCCTGGCCGAAGGCCTGGGTTGATCAGATCGCGGCTTCGATGAACATGGGCCCGCGCTGGCCCATGGCGCCTTCGAAGACGCGCTCGAAGTCCTCCGCGTTGGTGCAGCGGACGGCGGGCAGGCCCAGGCCACGGGCGAGCTGAACCCACTCGACCTTGGGGTCGCCCAGGTCCAGCAGCTTGCGGGCCGAGGGGCCGGCCTCGCCCGCGCCGGTCCGCTGCATCTCGATGTTGAGGATGCGATAGGTGTGGTTGGCGAAGACCACGACGGTGATGTCGAGGTTTTCGCGCGCCATGGTCCAGAGCGCCTGGACCGTGTACATGGCCGCGCCGTCGCCGTTCAGGCTGAGCACCTTGCGATCCGGGGCGGCAACCGCTGCGCCGATGGCCAGCGGCAGTCCGATCCCGATGGCGCCGCCGGTGAGGGCCAGCACGTCATGCGGTCGGGCGGTGGCGGTCGCCGCAGTGACGCCAGCGCTGGAGGTCACCGCGTCGTCGCAGATGATCGCGCCCTCGGGCATGTGACGGGCGATGGTGGCGCCGACGGCGTGGGCCGTCAGCTTGCCCGTCGGGGCGGCGTCCGGCAGGGCCAGCGATTGGATGGGCCCCTCTTTTGGCGCGCCCAGGGCGTCGGCCAGGGCCGCCAGACCCGCGACCGCGTCCTCGCCACGTTCGGCCAGGGTCAGCTGAGCGCAGCCCTCGGGCACGAGCACGCTGGGCCGATCGGGATAGGCGAAGAAGGCCACCGGAAGGGTGGTGCCGGCATAGACCATCAGATCCACGCCCTCGAGCTCGGCCAGCGCCAACTCACCGAAGTACTGCATCTTCTTGGGCAGGAACCCGCCTGCGCCGCGCGGCTGCCGGGCGACGAAGGTGTCGGTGTAGATGGTCACGCCCGCCGCCTGGAGACGGGCGGCCTGGCGCAGCGCCTCGGGCCGCACGGCCTGTCCGCCCAGCAGGATCACCGGGGTCTTGGCGGCCTTGATCGCCTTGGCGGCGGCCTCGACTGCGCTGCCGGCGGGCGCAGGGCGGACCGGCCGCTGGGCGATCACGGGCTCGCCCGTGGCCGGCAGCCAAGCCGCGTCGGCGGGAAGGATCAGGCTGACCGGGCCGCCAGGCGGGCCATAGCTCGCGGCGACGGCCTCGGCTGCGAGGCCCGCGACGCTGTCCGGCGTGTCAGCCGACTTGGCCCAGATGGAGTTGGGCTTCACCAGGGTGGCGATGTCGGAATTGAGCGGGGCGTCGTACTGCCGGTGATAGGTGGCGTGGTCGCCGATGACGTTGACGATCGGGGTGAACGCTCGCCGGGCGTTGTGCAGGTTGGCGACCCCGTTGCCGTAGCCGGGACCCAGGTGCAGGAGGGTGCAGGCGGGCTTGTCGGCGATCCGGCCGTAGCCGTCGGCGGCGCCGGTGGCGACCCCCTCGAACTGGCAGAGCACCGGGCGCATGGCCGGCACGCCGTCCAGGGCGGCCACGAACTGCATCTCCGATGTGCCCGGATTGGCGAAACAGGCGGTGACGTCATTGGCCACCAGGGTCGAGATCAGGGCGTCGGCGCCGTTCATCAGAACACCATCACGTCGGAGGAAGGGGAGGCGGCGAACAGCCGGTCGATGGCCTCGGCGCGGCGGACGCGGGCGAGGCTCTGGGCGATATAGCCCTTATCGGTGATCTCGCCGGAAGCGGCGTCCGGCGCGTCGGGCAGGACCAGGGCGCGGGCGACGCGGCCGCCGGAGCCCTTGGACCGGGCGTTGAACGCCTCCAGGCCGGCCCGCGCGGCGGCTTCCACCTGGTCGCGGGGTAGGGTGGGGTTGGGGTAGAGCAGTAGGCCCACGGCCTCTTGGCCCTCGCCGCAGACCACGGCGTCGGTCACCGCGTCGCCGATCGCCCCGATGGCGCCGATGCGCAGCTCGCCCACCGAGACGAAGGTGCCGGAGACGAGCTTGAAGTTTTCGGACAGGCGGCCGTCGAAGACCATGCCGGCGTGGGGATCGGCGGGATCGACGAAGCGGGCGGCGTCGCCCAGGCGATAGAAGCCCTCGTCGTCGAAGGCGGCGGCCGACAGCTCGGGCCGGCCCAGATAGCCGGAGGTCACCTGCGGACCCTTGACCCTGAAATCGAGCTTGCCCGCTTCCGGGACCAGCCGCACCGAGGTGCCCGGCAGCGGCGCGCCGATCATGCCCATGCGGGCGTTGGGCCAGTGGACGTTGCAAGCGGTGGGGCCGGTCTCGGTGGCGCCATAGCCGCTGCCGAAGCTGATCCGCTCGCCGACCGTGCGGACGGCCACGGCCTGGATGCGATCGGCCGTGGCCTGGCCCAGGGCCGCGCCGCCGTATTGCATCAGGCGCAGGCGGGCGAAGAAGGCGCGAGCGAGCGCATCGTCCTTCTCAAGTTCGTCGGCGAACAGCATCCAGGCCGCGGGGACCATGTTCTGGTAGGTCGGCGACACTTCGCGCAGGTTGCGTACCGTCTCGCCAAAGCGCGCGGCGGTCGGCTGGCCGGCGTCGATATAGAGCGAGCCGCCGCGGTGGGCCGAGTAGTGCAGGATCGCGTTGGCGCCGAGGCTGTGGCTCCAGGGCGCCGAGTGCACCATCACCGGCGGATCGGGGTCGTCAAAGCAGGCGGTGATCTGCGCCGAGTTCAGGCTCATCTGGCGGTGGGTGCAGATGACCGCCTTGGGCAGGCCCGTGGAGCCAGAGGTCAGCAGGTACTTGGCGTGCTGGTCCGGCGTGGCGATGGGCGCCGCGCCGTCCGCCGCATAGAGGCGCTCAAGCGGGATATCCCCCGGCCGCGGGTTGGCCAGGGCGATCACGGGCAGGCCCTCGAGCACCGGCGCGCCCAGGCCCTCAGCGAACAGGACGGCGTCCTCGGTGAAAACGGCAGCGGGCTTCAGCACCTCGCAGGCGTGGGCGAGGCGGGCGAGGTTCGCGCCCGGCAGGCCGTACTGCGGCGAGACCGGGGCGATGGGCATGCCCTGGCTCATGGCGGCATAAGCGATCAGGGCGTGGTCGACACCGTTGCGCGCCAGGATCAACAGCGGCCGCTCGCCCACGATCCCCATCGCGCTCAGCCCACCGGCCAGGGCGGCGATCCGCTGCCAGGCCTCCGCGAACGTGACCGTCCGCCAGCCGTCCCCGGAGCGCTCGGCCAGCCAGATCCGGTCCGGGGCGGCGTCCGCCCAATGGGCGAGGGCGGCCGTGGTGGTCTGGAAGCGCGTGGAGAAGGGCGTGGGGTTGGTCAGCACATATTCGCCGCCCGGCCGCGCGACGACCTCCAGCTGGCGGGGCGCATATCGCGGGTCCCGGAACGGCGCGGTGGCGGTGCGAAGCTCGGCGTCCATG
>JAIXTR010000226.1 GCA_027483845.1 Caulobacteraceae bacterium
CGAGCCGTCGTCCAGTCGCGTCACCACCACGCCGGGATCGCCAACGATCTGGGTCAGGGTGTCCTTGACGCTGGCCGACGAGCTGCCGGGGAAGATGCGGCAGTTGACCGTCGCCTCGGCGCGCTGGGGCAGGGCGTTGGGCGCGTGGCCGCCGGTCAGCATGGTGGCGACGCAGGTGGTGTGCAGGGCCGGGCTCCAGGCCGGATCGCTGCGGATCGTGGCGATCGCCGCCTTGTCTGTCGGGTCCGCCGCGAACTTCGCCAGCGCCTGGCCCATCGGCCCGGCGGTGTTCTTGGCCTGGGCCGCCAGCGAGGCGCGGGTGATCTCGTTGCTCATCGTCGGCCACTGATAGGCCTCGAGCTTGTCGATCGCCTTGGCCAGCCGATAGATCGCATTGGTCGGCGTGGGCCGGCTGGAGTGGCCGCCCGGGTCCGTCGCCGTCAGGTGGAAGTCGGCATAGGTCTTCTCGGCGCCCTGGATGCCGAACGACACCGGGGTGCCGTCCTCGTTCAGCGACCCGCCGCCGCCGTCCACGTTCAGCACCATCTCCGCGCCCTTCAGCCGCTGGGCCAGGACGGCGGTGGTGCGCATGGTGGTCTCCTCGTCGCCCGACAGGGCCAGGATCACGTCGCGGCCGGGTTTCCAGCCGCTCTTGCGCAGGTTGGCCAGGGTGGCGACCATCATCGAGACGTCGAACTTGTTGTCCACGGCGCCCCGGCCGAAGACGTAGCCGTTCTCTTCGACTGGCGTGAAGGGATCGCGCGTCCAGTCCTTCGGATCGGCCTCGACCACGTCCATGTGGCCGGAGATGACGATCGGCTTCTTCTTGGGATCGGTCCCCGGATAGCGCGCGATCAGGAACGCCGTGCCCGCCATCGGCTCGATGACGATCTCGTCGGCCTTGTAGCCGGCCGCCACCAGCTTGCCCTTCAGGTACTCGGCATAGGGCACGGCTTGGTCGCCGCCCTGCACCGTCCGATAGCCGATGCTCGTCTTTAGGATGCTCAACGCCTCGGCGTGCAGCGCGGGATCCACCTTCGGCGCGGCGAACGCCGGTGCGGCCAGAGCGGTGGCGAGAAGGACGGCGATCAGGGTCTTGGGCAAGGCGGAAATCCACGGAAGCGACAGCAAGCCGGGACGCTACAAGCCGCGCCACCTATCCGCCATAGGTTCCGTCCATCCGTTTCACCCGATCGTCGGATGTGACGCCACCGCAGCAACCGTCAGCGCCCTTTGAACTCCGGCGCCCGCTTTTCCATGAAGGCCTTCATCCCCTCCATGGCGTCCTCGGTGCGCAGCAGCGGGATGAGCTGCAGGAACACGTGGTGCACGTGCTCGTCGAAGCCTTCCGACAGCCCCATCCGCATCATCCGCTTCGACGCCTGCACCGCCAGCGGCGCATTGGCCGCGATCTCCAGCGCCAGCGCGCGCGCCGCCGCGCCGACCTCGGCGTCCGGAACGACCTGCGAGGCCAGGCCCAGCGACAGGCACTCGTTCGCGGTCAGGGTGCGGCCGGTGAAGATGATCTCGGCCGCCTTCGACCAGCCGATCAGGCGGGGCAGGAACCAGGTGCCGCCGCTCTCGGGCACGATCCCGCGCTTGGTGAAGGCCGCCGCCAGCTTGGCGCTCTCGGCCATGATCCGGATGTCGCAGCCCAGGGCCGTGTCCATCCCATAACCCGCCGCCGAGCCGTTCATGGCGCAGATGGTCGGGGTGTCGAGGTTGAACATGACGGTCGGCGGCGTCGCGCGCAGGTCGATGTTGGTCGAGGTCGAGGCGCCCTCCAGCCCCGTTGAGCCCTTGGTCGCCCCGCGCAGGTCCAGTCCGGCGCAGAACGCCCGGCCCGTGCCGGTGAGCACGATGCAGCGCACGTCCGGGTCCCGGTCGGCCTTCAGCAGCAGCTCGGCCAGCTGGTTCAGCATCGGCCCCGAGATGGTGTTCATCCGGTCGGGCCGGTTCAACGTCAGGGTGGCGACGTGCTCGCTCACCTCATAGAGCACTTCGTCCTGCGTGATGGTGTCGGCGGCGGCGCTGTCGGCCATGAGACGGTCCTCCCAGTGTTTCCGAGAGCTTAGCGCAACGCGCGCCTTCCGCAGAGGCAGCGCCGCAATCCTGCGCCACCTCTGCCATCGCCGCTAATGACCTTCACGGCGCGCGGCGTTAGGCCTGTGGCTGGATGCCCGCCTCAGCCGCTTGCGATCGTGCCGCGCCATGCCGGCCCTCGGCGAATTCTTCGATCATTTTCGCGCAGAACGCGGGCAAGTCGTCGGGCTTGCGCGAGGTGACCAGACCCTGGTCGACCACGACCTCCTCGTCCACCCACTGGGCGCCGGCGTTGCGAAGGTCTGTCTTGAGCGATGGCCATGACGTCATGCGTCGTCCATCGACGCCGGCCGCGTCGATCAGCGTCCAGGGCCCGTGGCATATCGCGGCGATCGGCTTCTCCGCCCGGACGAAGGCGCGGATGAAGTCGATGGCGTCGTCTTCCACGCGCAGCTGGTCGGGGTTGATGACGCCGCCTGGCAAGACGAGCCCGTCGTAGGATTGGGCCTGGACGTCCGACAGCTTGCGGTCCACCGGCGTCTTGTCGCCTTTGTCGTGATGGTTGAAGCCCTGGATCTCGCCGCTCTTGGGCGAAACGATGTGGACCTCCGCGCCGGCCTCGCGCAGGGCTGCGACCGGCTTGTCCAGTTCAACCTGCTCGAAGCCGTCCGTCGCCAGCACGGCGATGGTCTTGCCGCTGAGTTTGCCTTGGGCCATTTCGGCCTCCCTTGTGGATTTGAGGGAGGTGAACAGGCCTGGCGAGGAGTCGTTCCGAACGTGCAGCTTGCCGAGTGCGTCAGTCGTCCAGCAGCGCCCGCGCCCGCCGGAACACCGCCTCGAACATCTCCGCCGTCAGCCGGCCCGTGTTCGTGTTCAGCCGGGAGCAATGATAGCTGTTCAGCACGATGTAGGGGCCCGCCGGAAACTCGGTCCCGTGCCCCGCGATCCCCGCCGAGGCTTTCAGCCCCAAGGCCCGCAGCACGTTGCGCCGGGAGACGTCGCCCAGGGTGACGATCACCTTCAGCCGGGGCAGGGCGGCCAGCCGCGCGCTCAGGAACGGCCGGCATGTGGCCTCCTCGGCCGTCTCCGGCTTGTTGCCGGGCGGCGCGCAGCGCACCGCATTGGTGATCATGCAGTCCACCAGCCGCACGTCGTCGTTGGGTCGCGCCTCATAGGTCCCGGTGGCGAAGCCGGTCTTCAGCAGGGTGTCGTAGAGCATCCAGCCGGCGCCATCGCCGGTGAACGGCCGCCCGGTCCGGTTGGCCCCCATCCGGCCGGGCGCCAGCCCCACCACGCACAGCCGCGCCGTCTCGTCGCCGAACGAGGCCACCGCCCCGTTGAAGCCGCCGGGAACGGAAATCTTGTTCGCCTCGCGATAGGCCACCAGGCGCGGGCACAGCGGACAGTCGGCGGGCGCCTCGGCGGCGACCTCAAGCATCGGCGTCGGTGTCCCGCCCGGCGTGCGCCGCCCGGCTCTCGGAGAGGAACTTGGGCAGGCGGGCGGGGCGCCCGATCATGTCGGCCAGGTCCTGCAGGTCGACGAAGTTGTCCGCCTGCCGGCGCAGCTCGTCGCTGACCATCGGCGGCTGGCTCTTGACGGTGGACACCACGGTCACCCGGCTGCCGCGCCGCTGCACGGCCTCCACCAGCTTGCGGAAATCCCCGTCGCCGGAGAACAGCACCATGTGGTCGGCGTGCTCGGCCATCTCCATCATGTCGACGGCGATCTCGACATCCATGTCGCCGCGGAACCGCTTGCGGCCGTTGGCGTCGGTGTACTCCCGCGCCGCCTTGGTCACGAGCTGGTAGCCGTTGTAGTCCAGCCAATCGACCAGCGGCCGGATCGGCGAGTACTCCTCGTTCTCCACGAGGGCGGTGTAATAGTAGGCGCGCACCAGCACGCTGCGCTTCTTGAACTCCTCCAGCAGCTTCCGGTAGTCGATGTCGAAGCCGAGGTGCTTTGCGGCGGAGTAGAGGTTCGCCCCGTCGATGAACAAGGCGAGGCGGTCCGTGGGGTAGAAGGTCATCAGCTCAAATATCCCCGATAGCCGCCGGGACCTGGACGAGGCCATTGTCGTCGCCCTGGGCAGCAATCTCGCGGGCCGCTACGGCTCGTCCGAGGCTTTGCTGGAGGCGGCGCTGGCCCGGTTCCCGGCGGTCGGCTTGAAAGTCCTGAAACGGTCGTCCTGGTGGCGCTCGGCCGCCTGGCCCGACCCAATGGGGCCTGAGTACCGCAACGGCGTCGCGCTTGTCGAGGCGCAGGGCGGGCCACTGGCCGTGCTGCGCACCCTGCGTGACCTCGAAATCGACCTTGGACGCGAACGCGCCGAGCGCAACGCGCCGCGCACCCTGGATCTCGATCTGATCGCCCACGGCCGGGCGGTGCTGGACGATCCGGTCCTGACCTTGCCCCATCCCCGGGCGCACGAGCGGCTGTTCGTCATGGGGCCGCTGGCCGAGATCGCGCCCGACTGGCTGCACCCGACCCTGGCGCGGACCGCATCCATGCTGGCGTCCCGCGCCACCGTGGGGACCGACGCGCGCCCCGTCGATTGACGCCTGAGGGCCGGCTGCGACCTATGCGGCGTTGCACAATGCGGCGGGACGCTCTATTTTCCCCGGTTCTATCCGCCGCTTGAGAGACTCCATGGCCCGCGTCACCGTCGAAGACTGCATCCAAAAGGTGCCGAACCGCTTCAACCTCGTGCTGCTGTCGGCGCATCGGGCCCGCGCCGTGTCGGCTGGCGCGCCGATCATGGTCGATCGCGACAACGACAAGAACCCGGTCGTGGCGCTTCGTGAGATCGCCGACGATGTGGTGGACGCCGAAGAACTCCGCGAGGCCCTGATCGCCTCGCTGCAACGCGTCGACGAGCGCTCGGAAGCCGAGGAAGAGGCCGAAACCCTCGCCCTGCTGGCCGATCCGACCCACATGCAGATGAGCGAGCTCGAACTCGTTCGCGCCCTGCAGAGCGACCGCGACGGCGGCCAGGAGGAGCGGTACTGAGCCCAGAAGGCGCAGACCCTCTTACGCGGGACGCGGCGACCGTAACCGCCGTCCCGCTTTCCAATGCCGTTTTGGCTGAGGCGCCGCCCGTCGAGGCGGTGATGCAGGCGCCCCAGGGCGCCGGCATTCCCCGGCCCAAGATGCTCCGCCAGTTCGAGCTGATCGAGAAGGTCCGCTCCTACGATCCGTCCGCGGACGAGGCGATGCTGAACCGCGCCTACGTCTACGCCATGCGCCAGCACGGGTCGCAGAAGCGGGCGTCCGGCGACCCCTACTTCGCGCACCCCATCGAGGTGGCGGGCATCCTCACGGACTATCGGCTCGACACCGAGACCATCGTCACGGCGCTGCTGCACGACGTCATCGAGGACACCGACGCCACCCGCGAGAAAATCGAGGAGCTGTTCGGGGCCGAGGTCGCCGAACTGGTCGAAGGCGTCACCAAGCTCTCCAAGCTCGAACTCTCCCAGGAGCACCTCCGCCAGGCCGAGAACCTGCGGAAGTTCATCCTCGCCATCTCCAAGGACGTCCGCGTCCTCCTGGTGAAGCTGGCCGACCGTCTGCACAACATGCGGACGCTGCACTTCATCAAACAGGCCGCCAAGCGTGAGCGGATCGCCCGCGAGACCCTGGACATCTACGCGCCCCTGGCCCGGTCCATCGGCGTGCACCGGATCTGCGAGGAGCTGGAGGAGCTGGCCTTCGCCCACCTCAACCCGGTGGGCCGCAACGCCATCCTGCGCCGCCTGGAAGTCCTGCGCACCGAGCAGGGCGGGGCGGTCGCCACCGTCAGCCAGGAAATCAACAACCGCCTCACCGCCGCGAACATTCCCGCCCGCGTCTTTGGTCGCGAGAAGCACGCCTTCTCGATCTGGCGGAAGCTGCAGCGCAAGTCGATCGGCTTCTCCCAGCTCTCCGACATCTACGCCTTCCGGGTGATCGTCGACACCGAGGACGACTGCTACCGGGCCCTCGGCGTCATCCATCGCGCCTGGCCCAGCGTGCCCGAGCGGTTCAAGGACTACATCTCCACGCCCAAGCGGAACAACTACCGCTCCCTCCACACCACGGTGGTCGGCTACCGGGGCATGCGCATCGAGATGCAGATCCGGACCGAGGCCATGGACCTGGTGGCGGAAGAGGGCGTGGCCGCCCACTGGAACTATAAGAACAAGTCCTACGGGTTCGACGCCGAGCACCAGAAGGCCGCGGGCGGCCGCGACCCGCTGGTCAACCTGCGCCACCTGGTCCAGGTGCTGGAACACGGCGGCGACGCCGAGGAGCTGGTCGAGCACGCCAAGCTCGAGATGTATCTCGACCAGGTGTTCGTCTTCACGCCCAAGGGCCAGCTGGTCAGCCTGCCCCGCGGGGCCATGCCGCTGGACTTCGCCTATGCGCTGCACACCGACCTGGGCGACACCACGGTCGGCGCCAAGATCAACGGCGAGCTGAAGCCGCTCCGCACCGCCCTGGTGAACGGCGACGTCGTCGAGGTGATCCGCGGCGGCAAGCCCACCGTGCCGCCCGACTGGCGCTCGCTCACCGTCACCGGCCGCGCCCGCAGCGCCATCCGCCGCCACATCCGCCAGACCGAGCGCGAGGAGTTCCTGCGCCTGGGCCGGGCCACCGTCGACCAGGCCTTCGAGGCGGCGGGCAAGA
>JAIXTR010000421.1 GCA_027483845.1 Caulobacteraceae bacterium
GAGATCATGATGCGCACCGGCTATACGGTGCAGGGCTCCGACGCCAAGGCCAGCGCCAACACCGAGCGGCTGGAGAAGCTGGGCGCGAAGATCTTCATCGGCCAGGACCCGGCCAACGTCGAGGGCGCCTACGCCGTCGTCTACTCGACCGCGGTCAAGCCGGACAATCCGGAGATGGTGGCCGCGCGCGAACGCCGCCTGCCGCTGGTCCGCCGGGCCGAGATGCTGGCCGAGCTGATGCGCCTGCAGTTCTCGATCGCGGTCGGCGGCACGCACGGCAAGACGACAACAACCTCGATGATCGCCTCGCTGCTGGACGCCGGCGGCCTGGACCCCACGGTGGTCAACGGCGGGATCATCAACACTTACGGCACCCACGCCAAGGTCGGGACTGGCGAGTGGATCGTGGTCGAGGCCGACGAGAGCGACGGCACCTTCTTGAAGCTCAAGTCCACCTGCGCCGTGGTCACCAACATCGATCCGGAACACCTGGATCACTACGGCGAGTTCGAGGCGGTAAAGAAGGCGTTCCGCGACTTTGTCGAGAACATCCCGTTCTACGGCTTCGCAGCGATCTGCACCGACCACCCGGAGGTGCTGGCCATGGCCGCCCGGGTCGAGAACCGGCGGCTGGTCACCTATGGCGTCAATCCGCAGGCCGAGGTGCGGGCCGAGAACATCACCATGGGGCCGGACGGCGCCCGCTATGACGCCGTCATCCGCCCCCGCGAGGGCGAGCCGCTGCGCTATGCCGACCTGCACCTGCCGATGGCGGGCGAGCACAATGTGCTGAACTCGCTGGCCGCCGTCGCCGTCGCCCGGGAGCTGGGGATGGACGAGGCGGGCATCCGCAAGGGGCTGGCGGAGTTCGGCGGGGTGAAGCGCCGCTTCACGACCACGGGCGTGGCGAACGGCGTGCGGATCGTCGACGACTACGGCCACCATCCGGTCGAGATCGCCTCAGTGCTGAAGGCCGCCCGCGCGGTGACCCAGGGCAAGGTCGTGGCCGTGGTTCAGCCGCACCGCTACAGCCGTCTACGCGACCTGTTCGACGAGTTCAGCGCCTGCTTCGCCGACGCCGACACCGTGGTGGTGGCCGATGTGTACGCCGCGGGCGAGGCGCCGCTAGAGGGCGTCAGCAAGGACAGCCTGGTCGACGGCCTGCGGCGCTATGGCCACCGTCGGGTGTTGCCGCTCAGCGCGCCGTCGGCCCTGGCGGGGCTGATCCGCGAGGAGACGGCCGAGGGCGATCTGGTGGTGCTGCTGGGCGCAGGCGACATCACCAGCTGGGCCTACGCCCTGCCGGCCGAGCTGGAGGCGCTCGGCGCGTGACGGACTGGCGCGACAACCTGCCGGCCGTTCGCGGGAAGCTGCTGCGGGACGAGCCGCTGGGGCCGTTCACCTGGTTCCGGGTGGGCGGGGCGGCCGAGGTGCTGTTCCTGCCGGCGGACCGCGAGGACCTCGCGGAGTTCCTGAAGGGGCTCCCGGCCAGCGTGCCGGTGACGGTGCTGGGGGTGGGCTCCAACGTCATCATCCGCGACGGTGGGGTCGAGGGCGTGGTGATCCGGCTGGCCGGGCGCAACTTCGCCGGCGTCGAGGTCGCGGGCGATCGCATCACCGCCGGCGCAGCCGCGCTGGATGCGGCGGTCGCGCGGGCGGCGGCGAAGGCGGGCCTCGGGGGGCTGGAGTTCTACGCGGGCATCCCCGGGACCATCGGCGGCGCTCTGACCATGAACGCCGGGTGCTACGGCGCCGAGACGAAGGACGTCCTGATCTCCGCCTGGGGCTACGACCGCGCGGGAACCCGTCGCGAACTGGCGCTGGCCGACTTCGGCTACACCTATCGCCACTCCGCGGCGCCCGCCGACATCATCTGGGTCGAGGCTACCTATCAGGGGCGGCCCGACGACGCCGTGGCGGTTCAGGCCCGCATGGACGAGATCACTACCCGGCGCGAAACCTCCCAGCCGATCCGCGAGAAGACCGGGGGGTCGACCTTCAAGAATCCCGAGGGGCATTCCTCGTGGAAGCTGGTGGATGAGGCGGGCTGGCGCGGAAAGGCGTATGGTGGGGCCATGTTCTCGCCCTTGCATTCCAACTTCATGATCAACACAGGGGACGCCACAGCTGCCGACCTTGAGGGCCTGGGTGAGGCGGTTCGCGCGGACGTGAAGGCCAAGACGGGCATCGATCTCCAGTGGGAGATCAAGCGGATCGGCCAGCCGGGATGACAACAGCGTCGCTCATCCTGGTGCGCCACGGCCGGCCGGTGATCGACCCTGAAATTCCGCCGCCGCAGTGGGGGCTCTGCCCGGAAGGCCGCGAGGCCGTCGCCGCCCTTGCCGACAAGCTGATCCCCTTCGCCGCCGAGGCCGCCATATCCAGTCCTGAGCCAAAGGCTCTGCAGACGGCCGAAATCATCGGCCAGCGGCTGGGTCTGGCGGTGGAGGTCGAGCATGGCCTGCACGAGCACAAGCGCCAGCACTGGTCGTTCGGCACGGAGGAGGAATTCCGCCAACGCATCGCCCAGGTGTTCGCCAACCCCAGGACCGAGGCGCCGGGTGGGGAGAGCGCCGACCAGGCCTGCGAGCGCCTGACCGCGGCCCTGGCGCGCCACACATCGCGTCCGCTGGTGGCGGTGACACACGGCACGGTGCTCAGCCTATATCTGGCGCGCCGACTGGGCCTCGACGCCCACGATCTCTGGCGCACGCTCCGCACCCCCGACGCCTTCGTGCTCGACGCGGACGGCGCCCTGATCGCGCGGCTTTAAGCCCGTCCGCGCCACCCCTTCGCGGGAGAGGCGTCGGATCTCCTTTTCGCCTGCACCCGCGGCGCCGGCGCTGCTGACAGGATGGTGTCCGCAGGCGGGGTTGACGGGAATCTCCGCGAGTGGGACCGGCGAGTAATGCGCATCCTTCCAAAACTCGCCTTCGCCGCGGCCCTGCTGGCCGCTTCGCCCGTGGTCGCCCAGGACCTCGCCGCCGGCGCGGCCGCCGTGCGTGACAAGGCGCTGACCGACACCCTGGCCTGGGACA
>JAIXTR010000163.1 GCA_027483845.1 Caulobacteraceae bacterium
ACGGCAGGCTGTACAGCATCCCGTCGTGGCCCATGGCGATGCCGTCATCGACCGCGATGGTGTTGAACTCCTTGGCGACCCCGCCCGCCCGCTCGATCTCGCGCGCCACCAGCTGACCGAGGTCCTTCAGGTGCACGTGGCCGGGCACGAACTGGGTGAAGGAGTTCACCACCGCGATGATCGGCTTGCCGAAGTCGCCGTCCTTCATGCCCGTCGCGCGCCACAGGCCGCGGGCGCCGGCCATGTTGCGGCCGTGGGTGGAGGTGCGGGAGCGATAGGCGGGCATGACGAGGTTC
This sequence comes from Caulobacteraceae bacterium, assembly GCA_027483845.1. GTDB lineage: Bacteria > Pseudomonadota > Alphaproteobacteria > Caulobacterales > Caulobacteraceae > Phenylobacterium. The sequence goes on from JAIXTR010000163.1 coordinate 297, forward strand.
CTTTGACCTGCGGTCAGCTAATCGCCGGGTGCCGATTGGTAAAATATATTCTTGGCGCTCAAATAGGTCGGCGTACATATCAGTATGGATGTTCGCCAACTTCGGCACTTCGTCGCCGTCGCCGAGACGCTGCATTTCGGGCGGGCGGCTGCGCGCCTCGGCATGACCCAGCCGCCGCTCAGCCAGTCGATCATGGCGCTGGAGCGGACGCTGGGCGCCGACCTCTTCACCCGCACAAAGCGCAGCGTGGCGCTCACCCCCTTCGGCGCCCGCTGGCTCGAGCCGGTCAAGGCTGTCCTGGCGCAATTGGGGGAGCTGCCCGAGGTCGCGCGCCGGCTGCGGGACGGCGAAGCCGGCCGGCTTGAGATCGCCTTCGTCAGCACCGCCGACTACAGCATCCTGCCCACCTACGTCCGCCGGTACGCCACGGCGTTCCCGGAGGTGGAGATCGCGCTGACCGAGTCGACCAGCGACCTGCAGATCGCCGCCCTGGCCGAGGGTGTCGGCCATGCGGGGATCGTCATCCCGCCCGCGGGCGGCGCCTTCCCGGCCGGCCTGAGCTATCGTCGGCTGGTGGTCGAGCCCCTGGTGGTCGCGGCGCCCGAGAGCTGGTTCGCCGAGGGGCGGCTGCAGCAGGATCTGAACCGGGTGGGGCCGGACTTCGTGATCCGCTCGCCCCTGATCATATTCCCCCGCCGGGTGGCGCCGGCGTTCCACGACCTGGTGACCGGCTACTACGCCGCCCACGGCGGCGTCGCGCGCATCGTGCAGGAAGCGATCCAGATGCAGACCATCATCAGCCTGGTGTCCGCCGGCATGGGCATCGCGCTGGCCCCGGCGTCGCTGCGCCACCTGGCCCGCACCGGCGTCCGCTACCTGGACCTCACCGGCGATGCGCCGCAGCTCGAGACCGGCATCGTCTGGCGCCGGGACGACGACACCCCGACCCTGAGCCGGTTCCTGGAGGTGGTGCTGGATCGCCCGCTCAATTCGGGGCCGGAATATGAAGAAGGCCCGCAGCGCTAACTGCGGGCCTCCATGGTGGAGCTAAGCGGAGTCGAACCGCTGACCTCTTGAATGCCATTCAAGCGCTCTACCAGCTGAGCTATAGCCCCAGAGGGGGTTTTCCAAGGAGGCTGGCCCCCCGGGAAGGCGCGGAACCTATTCAAAGCGCCTCCCGCGATCAAGCCCGCTTTTCAGGCTTTTTTCGTTGGCGGCGCCGAAGGCCCCGAAAGTGGGTCGCAAAGCCGGTCTCCCGGCCCTGCGACCCCATCGTCTATCGGTCGTCGTCCTCGCCGGGGAGGCCGTCGATTTCGGTCTCGTCGAACTCGTCTTCGTCCTCGTCCTCCAGGAACGGAACGTCGGCGTCGTCTTCCTCGACTTCGTCCTCGTCGGTGAACTCGCCCAGGTCCTCGGACACGGCGGCCGGCTCGTCGGCCTCGTCGTCATCGGTGACCAGCGGCGGCTCGTCGGCGACTTCGTCGAGTTCGGGCGTCTTGGCCTCTTCCTCGTCTTCGTCCTCGTCGGTTTCCTTCTCGACGACCTGATCCTCGGCTTGATCGTCGTCCGGCACGATCGTGCGCGCACGGACGCGACGGTTGCGGACGGCTTCGTCGGGATCGAACTCGTTGTCGCACTTCGGGCAGTGAGCCGGGCGCTTGCCGAGGTCGTAGAATTTGGCTTGGCAGTTCGGGCAGATTTGCTTGGTGCCCAGTTCGGGATTTGCCAAAGGCGGCGACCCTCTAAAATTGTCTGTGGTTTGCGCGGAAAGGCGGCGTCCCTTGCCACGCGGGGAGGCGGCTGTCAAAGCATCCGCGCTCGACATTTCCCCTATCCCGGAGGCGTTTTCTGCAGATGACGGCGGCCCACCTGACCGCCAGGCGCGCGGGTCCCTTGCGAGGGACGGTCCGCGCGCCGGGGGATAAGTCCATCAGCCACCGCGCCCTGATCCTGGGCGCCCTGGCCACTGGCGTGACCGAGATCCGCGGCCTGCTCGAGGGCGACGACGTCAAGCGCACCGCCGCGGCGATGGCCGCCTTCGGCGCCGGCGTGGAGCGTCTGGGCGAGGGGCACTGGCGCGTCGAGGGGCGCGGCGGCTTCTCGGAAGCGGCCGACGTGATCGACTGCGGCAACGCCGGCACCGGCGTGCGGCTGATCATGGGCGCGGCGGCCGGCTTCGACATGGCCGCCACCTTCACCGGCGACGCCTCGCTGCGCGGCCGGCCCATGAACCGCGTGCTCAAGCCCCTGGGCGAGATGGGCGCCACCTGGATCTGCAAGGCCGGCGGTCGGCTCCCGTTGACGCTGCGGGGCGGGGCCCTGCGTCACATCGCCTACACGCTGCCGGAACCCTCGGCTCAGGTGAAATCCGCCGTGCTGCTGGCCGGGCTGCACGCCGACGGCGGCGCCGAGGTTATCGAGCCCGAGGCCACCCGCGACCACACCGAGCGCATGCTCCGCGGCTTCGGCGCCGAGGTCGAGGTGCGCGAGACCGGCGCCGGTCGCCACATCGTCCTGCCGGGCGGCCAGGCCCTGCGGGGCACGAACATCCACGTGCCGGGCGATCCGTCCTCCGCCGCCTTCCCGCTGGTCGCCGCGCTGGTGACGCCCGGGTCCGAGGTGACGGTGCTCGGGATGCTGTTGAACCCGTTGCGCATCGGTCTCCTGGAGACCCTCGGCGACATGGGCGCCGACATTTCCGTGACCAATGTCCGGGACGAGGGCGGCGAGACGGTCGCCGACGTCACCGCCCGCCACTCCGCACTGGAAGGCGTCGAGGTGCCGCCGGAACGCGCGCCGTCGATGATCGACGAGTATCCGATCCTGGCCGTCGCCGCCGCCTTCGCATCGGGCAAGACCGTCATGCGCGGCATCGGCGAGATGCGGGTCAAGGAAAGCGACCGCATCGCCCTGATGGCTGCCGGGCTCGCCGCCTGCGGCATCGGCGTCGAGGAGCAGCCCGAGACCCTGACCGTGGTCGGCGCCAAGCGCGGCAACCACCTGGTCGCGGGCGGGGCCGGCGTTACCACCCATGGCGACCACCGGATCGCCATGTCGCACCTGATCCTGGGCCTGGCGGCCGAGGAGCCGGTCAGTGTCGACGAGCCCGGCATGATCGCCACCAGCTTCCCCGGCTTCGTCGGCATGATGCGCGGCCTGGGCGCCGAGATCGCGGAAGACGCGGCAGCAGCGGCCTGATGGGCAAGCATAAGGGCAGCTTCATCGTCGCGGTCGATGGGCCGGCGGCGTCGGGCAAGGGCACGATCGCGACGCGGCTGGGGCGCGAGCTGGGCCTGCCGGTGCTGGACACCGGCCTGCTGTACCGGGCCGTCGGCGTGCTGATGGAGCGGGGCGGGCTGTCGCTGGACGACGAAGGGGCGGGCGCGGCGGCGGCGGCGACCCTGACCTCCGACCTGCTCTCCGACCCGGCGCTACGGACCCGCGCTGCGGGCGAGTTGGCCAGCCGCGTGGCCGTGCATCCGCGGGTGCGCGCCGCCCTCCTGGAATTCCAGCGGACCTTCGCCCGCCAGGACGGCGGCGCGGTGCTGGACGGCCGCGATATCGGCACGGTGATCTGCCCCGAGGCGCCGGCCAAGCTGTTCGTCACGGCGACGCCTGAGGTTCGCGCCGAGCGCCGCTGGAAGCAGCTCTCATCTCAGGGCGAGGCCGTGGCCTACGACGATGTGCTGGCCGATATCCGCAAGCGCGACGCCCGCGACGGGGGCCGCGACGCCGCGCCGATGAAGGCCGCCGACGACGCCGCCTTGCTCGAAACCACTGAAATGACTATAGAGCAGGCCGCCGATGCGGCCCGCCGTATCGTCGAGGCGGCGCGCGTCCGCTGGGAAGCCCTTGAGGGGGACGACCGGTAGACAAATCCAACCGCGCCTTTCCCTCGTACGGCTGCGGGCAAATTTCACGGCGTGGGGGCCTCTCCACGCTTTCGGTTGCAACCCTTAACCCGACCTCGCGGGACTCCGTCCGGCCACCTGTGGCGCGGACCCCTTGGTCATTTGAAGACGAAAGAACTTATGGCTGACGATATGAGCCTGAACCCCTCGCGGGACGACTTCTCCGCCCTGCTCGACGAGTCCCTGGGCGGACGCGACTTCATGGAAGGCCAGGTTGTCCACGGCCTCGTGGTCGCCATCGAAAAGGACTTCGCGATCATCGACGTCGGTCTGAAGACCGAAGGCCGCGTCTCGCTGAAGGAATTCGGCATGGACGAAGGTCGCCCGGCCCTGAAGGTCGGCGACAACGTCGAGGTCTTCCTGGAGCGCGTCGAGAACGCGATGGGCGAGGCCGTCATCAGCCGTGAAAAGGCCCGCCGCGAGGAAGCCTGGACCCGTCTGGAAGGCGTCTACGAAAAGAACGAGCCGGTGATGGGCTCCATCGTCGGCCGCGTGAAGGGCGGCTTCACCGTCGACCTGGGCGGCGCCTCGGCGTTCCTGCCCGGTTCGCAGGTGGACATCCGTCCGGTCCGCGACGTCGGCCCGCTGATGGGCAAGGAACAGCCCTTCGCGATCCTCAAGATGGACCGTCCGCGCGGCAACATCGTCGTCTCGCGTCGCGCCATCCTGGAAGAAGCCCGCGCCGAACAGCGCACCGAGCTGGTCAGCCAGCTGCAGGAAGGCGAAGTCCGCGAAGGCGTGGTCAAGAACATCACCGACTACGGTGCGTTCGTGGACCTGGGCGGCATCGACGGCCTGCTGCACGTCACCGACATGAGCTGGAAGCGCGTCAACCACCCGAGCCAGGTGCTCGCGGTCGGCGACACGGTGAAGGTCCAGATCGTCAAGATCAACCCGGACACCCAGCGCATCTCGCTCGGCATGAAGCAGCTCCAGTCCGACCCGTGGGACGGCGTGGAAGCGAAGTACCCGGTCGGCGCCAAGTTCACGGGCCGCATCACCAACATCACCGACTACGGCGCGTTTGTTGAGCTGGAAGCCGGTGTCGAAGGCCTGGTGCACGTCTCGGAAATGTCCTGGACCAAGAAGAACGTCCACACCGGCAAGATCGTCTCGACCTCGCAAGAAGTCGACGTGGTCGTGCTGGACGTCGATCCGTCCAAGCGTCGCGTCTCGCTCGGCCTGAAGCAGGCGATGGCCAATCCGTGGGAGGCCTTCGTCGCCGCTCACCCGATCGGCTCGACCGTCGAGGGCGAAGTCAAGAACGCCACCGAGTTCGGCCTGTTCATCGGTCTCGAGAACGACATCGACGGCATGGTCCACCTGTCCGACCTGGACTGGGCGACCCCCGGCGAAGAAGCCATCGCGAAGTACACCAAGGGCGAGACCGTCAAGGCGCGCGTCCTGGACGTGGACGTCGAGAAGGAGCGTATCTCGCTCGGCATCAAGCAACTGGGCGGCGACCCGCTGCAGGGCGACACCTTCCGCAAGGGCCAGACCGTCACCACGACCGTCACCGAGATCACCTCGGGCGGCATCGAAGTGCGGTTCGGCGAGGATGACGCGCCGATGACGGCCTTCATCCGCAAGTCGGACCTGAGCCGCGACCGCGCCGACCAGCGCCCCGAGCGTTTCGCCGTCGGCGACCGCCTGGACGCGCAGGTGACCAACATCGACAAGGCGGCTCGCCGCATCTCGCTGTCGGTCAAGTCGCTGGAAATGGCCGAGGAAAAGGAAGCCATCGAGCAGTTCGGCTCGTCGGACTCCGGCGCCTCGCTGGGTGACATCCTGGGCGCCGCGCTCCGCGAGAAGGCTCAGAAGGAATAGTTCAGACTCTCAAGGTCTGACGATCGGACGGCGGATCGGGAAACCGATCCGCCGTTTTCGTTTGGGGCCAGGCGCTCTATCGTGACGACCTTGTTCTCGAAGGGTCGGTCCACACCTTGCGCATTGCCCGTATCGCCGCCGGCCTGGCCGTCGCCCTGATGATCTCCGTTCCCGCCCTGGCCGCCCCGAAGCCCGTCTTCGGCCCGCCGCCCAAGTGGGTGGACGTGGCCGCGGTCCCCGAGGCGCCGCCGGCCGAGGGCGCGCCAGCCGTCCAGACCCTGCTGGACGACAACCAGAGCCGCCTCACGCCCACGGGCGACACCTTCTACAATCGCCGCATCCGCAAGGTTCTGAAGCCCGAGGGGCTGTCGTCGCAGACCACCTTCGGCGTCACCTGGGATCCGGAGGACGAAACGGTCACGATCCATACCCTCCGGATCATCCGCAACGGCAAGGCCATCGACCTGCTCGACAAGGGCCGGAAGATGCTGGTCCTGCGTCGCGAGGAGGATCTCGAACGCGCCATGCTGGACGGCCGGATGAGCGCCACCCAGCAGATCGAGGGCCTGCAGGTCGGCGACATCCTGGACGCCGCCTGGACCCACACCGGTCGCGATCCGGTAGCGGGCAACCGCTCCTACGACGTGGAAGGCCTGGGTTTTCCGGGCGTCGCCGGCCGCTACCGCGTGCGGCTGTCGTGGCCCACCGGCACGCCGATCAAGTACCGCCCGACGGAAGGGTTTGGGGACCTGAAGCTCAGCGAGGACGCTGGCTGGACCTACCTCACCGTGGACACGCCGAACGCCCAGGCGCCCAAGCCGCCGGTCGGCGCGCCCCCGCGCTTCCGCCGCCTCGGCTACATGGAAACCTCCAGCTTCGAGAGCTGGAACGAGATTTCGCGCATCATGGCGCCGCTCTACGACCGCGCCGCCACGATCGACCGCAACTCCGACCTGCGCGCCGAGATCGCCGCCATCGCG
>JAIXTR010000598.1 GCA_027483845.1 Caulobacteraceae bacterium
ATCTCCTACCTGCCGGTGCAGCCGGGCGAGCCGAACGATGCGGCCAGGATCGACCTGGCGCTGAAGGCCCTGTTCCGCACGGACCTGTTTTCGGATGTGAAGATCGACTTCCAGAACGGCGACCTGATCGTGTCCGTCGTGGAAAACCCGATCATCAACCGGGTGATCTTCGAGGGGAACAAGGGCCTCAAGGAAGACAAGCTGCGCGATGAGGTGACGGTCCGCCCGCGCGGCATCTTCACCCGCGCCAAGGTTCAGGGCGACGTGCAGCGCATCGTCGAGCTGTATCGCCGGTCCGGCCGCATCTCGGCCAACGTCACGCCGCAGATCATCGAACTGCCGCAGAAGCGCGTGGACCTGATCTTCAAGATCGACGAGGGCCCGAAGAGCGGGATCCTCTCGGTCAACTTCCTGGGCAACAAGGCCTTCTCGGACAACGACCTGCGCGACGTCGTGGTCACCGAGGAAACCCGCTGGTTCAAGTTCTTCTCGAACAACGCCAACTACGATCCGGACCGCCTGGAGTACGACAAGGAGCAGCTGCGGAAGCACTATCGCAACCGCGGCTACTACGACTTCCGGGTCACCTCGGCGGTGGCGGAACTGGCGCCCGACAAGAACGGCTTCGTCGTCACCTACAATGTGGACGAAGGCCCGCGGTACAAGTTCGGCAAGATCGCCGTCGAGACCGAGCTGCAGAAGCTGGACAAGGAAGTCCTGACCGCCCTGATCCCGATCCGTTCGGGTCAGGAGTATCAGGACGAGGCGATCGAGACCTCGACCGACGCGCTCACCTTCGCGGCCGGCGCCGCGGGCTTCGCCTTCGTGGATGTCCGCCCGCGCTACACGCCCAATCGCGAGAAGGGCGTCGTGGACGTCACCTTCGCCGTGCGCGAAGGCCCGCGGGTCTACGTCGACCGGATCGACGTCGTCGGCAACACTCAGACCCTGGACTACGTCATCCGCCGCGAGATGAGCGTCGTCGAGGGCGACGCCTACAACCGCGCGCTGGTGGACCGCTCCAAGCGCCAAATCCGCGCCCTGGGCTACTTCAAGGATGTGGACATCCAGGAGGTGCCGGGGTCCGCGCCCGACCGCACCGCCCTTCAGGTGAAGGTCGAAGAGCAACCGACGGGCGAACTGTCGTTCAGCGCCGGCTACTCGTCGGTGGACCAGCTGGTGCTGGACCTGGGGATCAGCCAGCGCAACTTCCGCGGACGCGGCCAGGACGTGCGCGCCCGCGTCTCGGTGGGCTCGCTCCGCCAGCAACTGGACTTCTCCTTCACCGAGCCGCGGTTCCTGAACCGCGACGTGGCGGCGGGCGTCGATCTGTACGGCTACCGCTACGACCTGTCGGACTACTCGGCCTACAAGACGACGACGTATGGCGTGACGCTGCGGGCGAACTTCCCGCTCAGCATCGATAGCCGCGGCGCCCTGCGCTACACCCTGCGCCAGGACGAGATCGAGATATCCGAAGGCCTCTGCAGCACGAGCACGAACGCGGACGGCACCGTCAATCCGGCGATCTATTCGGCGGCGTTCTGCAATCAGGTCGGCACGTACCTGACTTCGCTGATCGGCTATGGCGCCCGTATCGACCGGCGGAACGACTATCTGAACCCGACCCGCGGCTGGTACGTCGACTTCAACCAGGACGTCGCGGGCCTGGGTGGCGACGTGAACTTCGTGCGGACCGACCTGGAATCCGGCTGGTTCCACGGCTTCAACAAGGACTTCATCCTCTCGCTGACCGGCTCCAGCGGTTATGTGCTCGGCTGGGGCGGCGACAATGTCCGGATCAACGACCGCTACTACAAGGGCGGCCTGAACTTCCGCGGCTTCGAGACGGCCGGTATCGGCCCGCGCGACGTGTCGCAGCAAAGGGCGGACGCCCTGGGCGGCAAGGTGTTCGCGATCGGCACGGTCGAGCTGACGGTGCCCACGTTCCTGCCCGAGCAGTACGGGATCAAGGCGGCGCTGTTCAGCGATTTCGGGACCTTGGGCAAGCTCGACAAGTCGGACAAGGTCTTCCAGGCCGGCGATGCGTCCTGCACCCTGGCCGATCCGAACGACCCGACCAAGACGATCACGACGAACCCCGTCGTGGGCGTCCGCAATCCCTGCATCAAGGACGATCTGTCGTTCCGCGCCTCGGCCGGCGTGAGCGTGTTCTGGAAGTCGCCGATGGGCCCGATCCGCTTCGACTTCAGCCGCGTTCTGGCCAAGGAAACGTACGACAAGGAAGAAACCTTCCGGTTCTCCACTTCAACCAGGTTCTAGGAATCATGACCTTCAAGACTTTCGCCGTGGCCGGTAGCGCCATGGCCCTCGCACTCACGAGCGCGGCTCCCGCGTTCGCTCAGGCCCCCGCGGCGGCCGCTCCGGCGGCGGCGGCTGCCCCCGCCGTCACCCACGGCGCAGCGGTCCCCGGGCTCTGCATCGTCTCGGTGGAGAACGCCATCGGCGCCTCGACCGTCGGCAAGTTCGTCAACACCCGCCTCCAGCAGCTGGTCGCCCAGGTGAACGCCGAGCTGAACGCGGAGAAGACGGCGCTGGACAACGACGCCAAGGCCCTCGACGGCCAGCGCGCGACGCTGGACCAGAACACCTTCGAGCAGCGCGCCGCCGCCCTGCAGGTCCGCGGCAACGCCCTGCAGCGCAAGGCCCAGCAGCGCGACCAGGAGATCCAGGCGACCGAGCAGAAGGCGATCAACCGCGTCGGCACGGAGATGGAGCCCCTGATCCGTCAGGCCTATCAGGCCAAGCAGTGCTCGATCCTGATCAACCGCAACTCGATCATCCTGGGCAACCCGGCGTCGGACATCACGCCGGCCGTGGTCACGGCGCTGAACGCCAAGATCACCCAGTTCACCTTCGATCGTGAGCGCCTCGACCAGGCGGCCCGTCCGACGGCCGCCCCGGCCGCCGCTGCGGCTCCCGCCGCTGCGCCGCGCCGCTAAGGGCGACGCGCGGGTCGAGTCCGCCTACAAGCGATTCATGCCCGACCCGCGCTTCTTCGAGGATCTCGGCCCGGTCACCCTGGGCGACCTGGCGGCCCTGACCGGGGCCACGCTGGCCGCCGCCGAGGCGGCGGATCGGCGTGTGGCCGGCGTCGCCGTTCTGGGGCATGCCGGGCCCGAGACCATCACCTTCCTGGCCGACCGCAAGTATGCGGCCGATCTGGCCGCGGCGCGCCCGGCGGCCTGCTTCCTGCCCCCGGGTGTGGAAAGCCTGGCGCCGCCAGGCTGCGCCGTGCTGACCACCCCCAATCCCCAGGGCGCCTATGCCTTGGCCGCGCAACGGCTGCACCGGGCGCGATCGTCGGGGTCGGTCGCTGTAGCCCCGGACGCGATGCTCGAGGCCGACGTCGTGCTGGGGCCCGGCGCTGTCGTTGGACCCGCCGCCCAGATCGGACGCGGCACGCGTATCGGCGCGAACACTACCATCGGACCGGGGGTCGCCATCGGCCGTGACTGCGATATCGCCGCCAACGTCACCATCGGCTTCGCCCTGATCGGCGACCGGGTGAAGATCTTGGCCGGCGCGCGGATCGGCGAGCCCGGTTTCGGCGCCACGGCCGGCGCCAAGGGGCTGATCGACATCCCGCAGCTGGGGCGGGTCATCATCCAGGACGGCGTCTCGATCGGGGCCAACAGCACCATCGACCGCGGCGCGTTCGACGACACCGTGATCGGCGAGAACACCAAGATCGACAATCTGGTCCAGGTCGCCCACAACGTGCGTGTCGGACGCAACTGCGTCATGGCCGCTCACACCGGCATCTCCGGCAGCGTGACGATCGGCGACGGCGCCCAGTTCGGCGGCCGCGCGGGCGTGGCGGATCATGTGACCATCGGAACCGGCGCGCGTGTTGGCGCCGCGGCCGGCGTGATGAAGGATATTCCGGCGGGCGAGACCTGGGGCGGCATGCCTGCGCGTCCCATCCGTCATTGGTTGAAAGAAACCGCCTGGCTCGCCCGCATGGCGAGCCGCAAGGGCAGGGGGGACGCATGACGCGCAAGGCGCCGGTGGAGAGCGATCCCACCACCATCGATATCACCGAGATTCTGGCGCGGATCCCGCACCGGTTCCCCATGCTGCTGGTGGACCGCTGCGAGGACTACAAGCCCAGTGAATCCATCGTCGGCATCAAGTGCGTGACGGTCAACGAGCCGTTCTTCCAGGGGCATTTTCCGGACTATCCGGTCATGCCCGGCGTGCTGCTGATCGAGGCCATGGCCCAGACGGGCGCGGTGCTGATGTCGAAGTCCCTGGAGGTCGACACGGCCGGCAAGGCGATCTTCTTCATGTCCGCCGACAACTGCCGCTTCCGCCAGCCGGTGCGGCCGGGCGACGTCGTGCGGATGCCGGTGAAGGTGGTTCGCCACCGCGGCGACGTGTTCAAGTTCGCCGGCCAGTGCCTGGTGGGCGACAAGGTGGCCGCCGAGTGCGAGTTCGCCGCCATGGTCGTGGAGACCTGAACCCCTTGGGCGTCGAAATCCATCCGACGGCGCTGGTCGCCAAGGGCGCGGAGCTGGCCGACGGGGTCAGCATCGGGGCCTATTCCATCATCGGCGAGCATGCGCGGATCGGCGCGCGAACCCAGATCCTGTCGCACGTGGTCATCGAGAACCGCGTGACGATCGGCGAGGACTGCTCCGTCCGCAACTTCTCCAATCTGGGCGGCCCGCCGCACCACACCGGCTACAAGGGCGAGCCCACCGAACTGATCATCGGCGACCGCAACAAGCTGTGGGAGCACGTCACCATGCACATCGGTACGCCCGATGGCGGCGCGGTGACGCGGGTGGGCGACGACGGCATGTTCATGGCCACCAGCCACGTGGGCCACGACTGCACCGTCGGCGACAATGTGATCCTGGCTCACTCGGCCACGCTGGGCGGGCACGTGCACGTCGGCGACTTCGTGATGGTGAGCGGCCTGGCCGCGGTGCACCAGTATTGCCGGGTCGGGCGCTACTCGTTCATCGGCGGTCTGGCGGCGGTGACCAAGGATGTGATCCCCTACGGCCTGGTGTGGGGCAACCACGCCCATCTCGAGGGCCTGAACCTGGTCGGGCTCAAGCGTCGCAACTTCAGCCGCGAGACGATCAGCGAGCTGCGCTCGGCCTACCGGCTGATGTTCGCCATCGAGGGCACGTTCCAGGAGCGGATCGAGGATACCGCGGCCACCTTCGGACATTCGCCGCCGGTGATGGAGATCATCGACTTCATCCGCGCCGACGCCAGCCGGCCGCTCTGCCTGCCCGAACGCGAGGTCTAATGACCAAGCTGGGCCTCATCGCCGGCGGCGGGGGGCTGCCGGTGGAGATCGCGCAACATTGCGAGCGGTCCGGCCGGCCCCTGTTCGTGATCCGGTTGAAGGGGTTCGCCGGGGCCGACCTTTCGCCCTACGCCGGCGCCGAGGTGGGACTGGCCGAGATCGGCAAGTGCATGAAGGCGCTGAAGCGCGCTGGCTGCCACTCGATCTGCCTGGCCGGGAACGTCGCGCGGCCGGACTTCGCCAGCCTGGTCCCCGACCTGCGGGGCCTGATGCTGTTGCCCAAGGTGATCGCCACAGCGCGGAAGGGCGATGACGCCCTGCTGCGGCTATTGGTGGGCGAGTTCGAGAAGGAAGGGTTCGCCGTCGAGGGCGCCCATGACGTCATGGAGGATCTCTCCCTGCCGGCGGGCCTCCTCGGTCGCCACGCGCCGACCGGCGATGACCTTGCCGATGCGCACCGGGCCCTCGACGTGGCGCGGGCCATCGGCGCGTTGGACGTGGGGCAGGCCAGCGTGGTCGCCCATGGCCTGGTGCTGGCCGTGGAGGCGCAGGAGGGCACGGACGCCATGCTCGCCCGGGTGGCTGACCTGCCCGCGCACCTGAAAGGGCAGCCGGGGGCTGGCCTCGGCGTGCTGGCGAAGGCGCCCAAGCCGATCCAGGAAACCCGCGTCGATCTGCCGACCATCGGCCTGGCGACCGTCCAGGGCGTCGCGCGGGCGGGGTTGAAGGGCATCGTCGGCGAGGCCGGACGACTGCTGGTGCTGGACCGGGAGGCCACCATCGCCCTGGCCGATGAGCTGGGCGTGTTCATTCTGGGCGTGGATCCGCCGGGATCATGAGCGAGCGGCCGCTCACCGTCATGCTCGTCGCGGCCGAAGCCTCGGGCGACGACCGGGGCGCGGGCCTGGCGCGGGCATTGCGCCGCAAGCTGGGCGACGGCGTGCGGTTCGTCGGCGTGGGCGGCGCACGGATGCAGGCGGAGGGCGTCGACAGCCCTTTCGACATCGCCGAGCTCTCCATCTTCGGCCTACTGGAGGGCCTGCTGGCGTACGGCAAGGTCGTGCGGCGCGCCGACGAGGTGGCGGCCCTGGCGGCGCGTGAAGCCCCCGACGTCGCGGTGCTGATCGACTCCTGGGGGTTCACGCTGCGGGTTGCGCAACGCCTTCGGCGGATGAACCCGGGGCTGCCCCTGGTCAAGTATGTCGCGCCGCAGGTCTGGGCCTCGCGGCCGGGGCGCGCGCGGACGGCGGCGATGTGGTTCGACCGCCTGCTGACGATCCACGCTTTCGACGCGCCGGCCTTCGAGCGCGAAGGGTTGGCCACGACGTTCGTCGGCGACTCGACCCTGGCGATCGACTTCAGCACCGCCGATCCGTCCCGGCTTCGGCGCGCCATCGGGGCCGGGCCACAGGATCCTGTTCTGCTGGTGCTGCCAGGCAGTCGTCCGTCGGAGATCGAACGCGTGCTCCCAGCCTTCGAGGACGCCGTGCTGCGTCTCAAGGCGGAGCGTCCGGGTTTGCATGTGGTTGTTCCCGCCGCACCCACGGTGGCCGAGCTGGTCAAGGCCCGCGTGGCGGGCTGGTCGCACCGGGCGCATGTGGTGGACGGGGAGGCCGCCAAGCGGGATGCCATGGCGGCCGCCACGGTCGCGCTGGCGTGCTCAGGCACGGTGACCACCGAGCTGGCGGTGGCGGGCGTGCCGATGGTGGTGGGCTATCGGCTGGCGCCGGTGACCTACGCGATTCTGAAGCGGCTGATCCGCACCAAGTACGTGACGCTGTTCAATATCGCGGCCCAGGACTTCGTGGCGCCCGAGCTGATCCAGGATGAATGCAACGGCGCGGCGCTGGCGCGGGAGGTTGCCCTGCGGCTGGACGATCCGGGTCTGCGCGCGCGGCAGACGGCGCGGCAGTCGGAGGCCTTGCTCAAAATGGGTCGCGGCGGCCCCGATCCGAACGAGGCCGCCGCGAATGCCGTCTTGGAACTGCTGTCGACGCGCGCCTAGCGCTTGTCGACCGACGCGTAGGCGCGCAGCGGGGCGCCCGTGTAGATCTGCCGCGGACGGCCGATCTTCTGCGACGGATCCTCGATCATTTCCTTCCACTGGGCGATCCACCCGACGGTGCGGGCGAGCGCGAACAGCACCGTGAACATCTCGGGCGGGAAGCCCAGGGCGCGCAGGGTGATGCCGGAGTAGAAGTCGACGTTCGGGTACAGCTTGCGGTCGATGAAGAAGGGGTCGTTGAGCGCGATCTTCTCGAGCTCCATGGCCACCTTCAGCAGCGGGTCGTCGGCGTGGCCGACTTCGGCCAGCACTTCGTGGCAGGTCTGCTGCATGACCTTCGCGCGCGGGTCGTAGTTCTTGTAGACCCGGTGGCCAAAGCCCATGAGCAGGCGTTCGCGGTTCTTCACGCCCTGCACGAACTCGGGGATCTTATCGACCGTCCCGATTTCCTTCAGCATGTTGAGCGCTTCTTCGTTGGCGCCCCCGTGCTTGGGACCCCAGAGCGAGGCGATGCCGGCGGCGATGCAGGCGAACGGATTGGCGCCCGACGAGCCGGCGAGGCGGACCGTCGAGGTCGAGGCGTTCTGCTCGTGATCGGCGTGCAGGATGAAGATGCGGTCCATGGCCTTGGTCAGGACCGGGTTCGGCACCCAATCCTCGGCCGGGACCGAGAAGCACATGCGCAGGAAGTTCTCGGCGTAGGAAAGGTCGTTGCGCGGGAACACGAACGGCTGGCCGCGCGAGTACTTGAAGGCCCGGGCGGCGATCGTCGGCATCTTGGCGATCATCCGGTGGGCGGAGATCATCCGCTGTTCCGGGTCATCGACGTTTGTGCTGTCGTGGTAGAAGGCCGACAGGGCGCCGACCGCGCCGGTCATGATCGCCATCGGGTGAGCATCCCGACGGAAGCCTTGGAAAAAGCGGTCGAACTGCTCGTGCAGCATCGTGTGGTAGATGATGTTCTTCTCGAAGTCGGCGAATTCGCCGGCCTTCGGAAGCTCACCGTGCAGCAGCAGGTAGCAGACCTCGAGGAAGCTGGACTGCTCGGCCAGCTCGTCGATGGGATAGCCGCGGTGCAGCAGCACGCCCTTGTCGCCATCGATGAAGGTGATCTTGCTTTCGCACGACGCCGTCGAGGTGAAGCCAGGATCGTAGGTGAACACGTCGGCTTCCGCGTAGAGCTTGCGGATGTCGACCACCGGCGGCCCCTCGGTGCCGCGCAGAACCGGGAGCTCGACCGATTTTCCGTCGATTTCGAACTTGGCTTTATCGCCCATAGAAGCCCCTTCGCGCCTGCGAGATGAAACAGTTGTTCGGGCTTATACCCCTTTACGCGACGAGCGAAAGCGCGTCGTCGACGCGGCCCAGGCTCTCGTCGCGGCCGAGCGCGGTCATCGCCCCGGCGAGGTCCGGCGCAGGGGCGCCGCCCGAGAGGATCGCCCGCAGTTGCGGACCGAACTTGCCCATGCCCACGCCTTCGGACTCGGCGAACCGGCGAAGGGCTTCCTCAAGGGCAGGCACGCCCCAGTCGGTCACATCCGATAGGGCCGCCCGGAGGCGGACGAAGCGGGCGCGCAGGTCGGCGTCCGCCAGTTGCGTGACGGTCCTTTCCGGCAGCTCCAGGGGGCGGATCTTCAGAACGAACATCACCGCGTCGGCGAGTTCCAGCGTGGTCTTGGCGCCGTCGCGGACGAGCGGGATGGTGCGCGCGATCAGCGCCTCGTCGCCTTGGCGGACGGTCACGTCGCGGCTCTTCAGAATCTTGACCACCAGAGCTGTCAGGCGGACGGGGTCGGCCAGGCGGATGTAGTGATTGTTCAGGTGGTTGAGCTTGGCCCAGTCCAGCCGGGCGGGGGCGCTGACCACGTCCTTGATATCGAACCAGTCGATGGCCTGGGCGTCGGAGAAGATCTCGTCGTCGCCATGTCCCCAGCCGAGCTTGGCCAAATAGTTGCGGAGCGTCTCCGGCAGGTAGCCCATGTCGTCGAACTCGCTGACGGCCTGGGCGCCGTGGCGCTTCGACAGCTTCGCACCGTCGGGGCCGTGGATCAGCGGCAGGTGGGCCCAGACCGGAACTTCCCAATCCAGGGCCTTGTAGATGACAGTCTGGCGGGCGGCGTTGTTGAGGTGGTCATCGCCGCGGATGACGTGGGTGATCCCCATGTCGTGGTCGTCGACGACCACGGCGAGGTTGTAGGTCGGGTTGCCGTCGGAGCGCAGCAAGATGAGGTCATCCAGCCCCGCGTTCTGAAACGTCACGTCCCCCTTCACCGCATCCACGACGATCGTCTCGCCGTCCAGGGGGCTCTTGAGGCGCACGGCATAGGGGCGATCCGGCCAGGTGGCGGGATCAGCGTCGCGCCAGGGCGAGCGGACGACGCGGCCTTCCGCGCGGGCCAGCTCGCGCTCCGCCTCGAGCTCCTCGGCGGTCATGTAGTCGCGGTAGGCCTGGCCCTTCTCGAGCATCTCGGCCACCGCTTCGCGGTGACGGTCTGCGCGGGCGAACTGGAAGACCGGCGGCTCGTCTGACTCCATGCCCAGCCACTTCAGACCATCGAAGATGACCTCGACGTTGGCCTCGGTGGAGCGCTCACGGTCGGTGTCCTCGATGCGAACGAGGAACTGCCCGCCGGTGTGGCGAGCGTACAGCCAGTTGAACAGAGCCGTCCGCGCCGTGCCGATATGCATCATGCCGGTGGGCGAGGGGGCGATGCGGGTGCGGACAGGTCGGCTGGTCATGGCGCTCGAAACAGGTTGCGGCGGGGAGACGCCCCGCGGAGGGGGCGCCTCTTACCACAGCGTTCCGAGGGGGTGTTAGGCCGCGGTGGCCAGCGCCATCCGACGCCGGCGCAGGGTGGCGCCCGTCAGGCCGAAGCCGGCAATCATCAGCGCCCAGGTCCCCGGTTCCGGCACCGCCGCCACCGAGATCGAATCGAGCCGATAGCCGTCGGCCGAGTCGTTGTTGTTGCCGAACCAGAATTCCTTGTAGCGGCCGGTGTTCAGGGTGACCTTGTAGACTTGATCGTCGCCCGAGCCGCTGAGCCAGGCGCCGCCGCCGGCGCCGGTGATGCCCATGGTCGTGCCAGGACCATCGAAGATCCCGCCGTAACCCAGGTGCTCCAGCTTGCCGTCCAGCGTGACGCCGTAGAGCTTCAGCGTGTCGTTGTTGTCCACGCGGTCGAAGGTGGCGGTGAACAGCGAGACGCCTTCCGAGACGACGATGCGCAGCAGCTCATTGGTGCCGTCGGCGTCGACCTGGTTGCACTGGTTGCCAGCTTCGCCCGGCCAGCAGACGCCGATACCGGTGGCTTCGCGACGGATCTGCTTGGGCGTCAGGCTGGACAGGACCGTGGTCGCGTCGAGGCCGTTCATTAGCGACTGGAACGTCGCCGGGCTGGCGGCGAAGCTGTAGCCGGTGGCCGAAATGGTCAGGCCGCCCTGGGTTTGGGTCATGGCCGCGCCGGTCGCGAACGTCTTGTTCGCGCCCCCCAGGTTGAAGGTGACCGGCGTGGCGGCCGACGCGGGAAGAGCGACGGCGCAGGCGAGGGCCGCGGCGGCGAGAGCTGTTACAAAACGCGACATCTGAACGATCCCCAACGGCCGGATTGGCCAGTCGGGTCTGTCTGATGCAAGTTGCTGGCCGGGCGGGACGGGGATGCGACCTTGAGGTCCAGCGAGGCTGTGGTCGAAGCGGGCGAAGCGACGGCGGATGCGCCGGCGCGCGGTCCGCGCGTGCGCGCCTGGCTCAGTGATCAGGCCGAGGCGCAGGCGGACCGCTGGACCCTGTGGACGCCGGTGGCGCTGGGGTGCGGCTGCGCCGTCTACTTCGGATTGTCGCGGGAGCCGCAGGCCTGGCTCGCCTGGGCGCTCTTGCCCGTTGTGGCGGCCCTGTTGATTGCACTGCGCTGGAGCGCCTGGCGGGCGACGACCATGGCCCTGGCGCTGGGCGCCTGCGCGGTTGGCGGTTTCGCGGTCGCCAAGCTGCGGACCGAGGCGGTCAAGGCGCCGGTGGCGCAGGCGGGGGCGCGCCCTCAGACGATCGAGGCCTGGGTCGCCGACAGCGCCCAGCCCGGCGAGAGCGGTCAGCGGCTGCTGCTGGCGCCCGTGCGCGTGGGGAATTGGCCGCCCGAGGCGACGCCCATTCGCAGCCGAGTCACGCTGCGCCCCGACATGGCGCTGCCCCGGCCCGGGGAGGCGATCCGCCTCCTGGCCATCGTCAATCCGCCGCCGCCGCCGGCCAGCCCTGGCTCCTATGACTTCGCCCGCGACGCCTATTTCGAGAGCGTGGGCGCCGTCGGGCTGGCGTTGCGTGAGCCCGAGGTCGTGACACCCGCGGCCGAGGCGCCCTGGCGCCTGCGGGTGACCATGGCCGTGAACGCCGCCCGCTGGAGCCTGACGGAGAAGATCGTCGCCGCGCTCGGTCCGGAGACCGGGGGACTGGCGGCGGCGATGACCACGGGCCACGAAGCCTTCATCCCCCGCGAGCAGGTGGACAACCTGCGGGCTGCCGGCCTGGCGCACATCATCTCGATCAGCGGCCTGCACATGGCCATCGTCGGCGGGTTCGCCTTCGCCGCCGCGCGGCTGGCGGTAGCCGCGTGGCCCTGGCTGGCGTTGCGCGTGCCTGGGAAGAAGGTCGCCGCACTCGTGGGACTGGCGGCGGTCGGTGGGTATCTGCTGCTGTCGGGCGCGCCGCCGCCGGCTGAGCGGGCGGCGATCACCGCCAGCGTGGCCTTCGCGGCGATCCTCGCGGACCGACAGGCGATCAGCCTGCACGCTTTGGCGCTGGCCGCCATGGGGGTCCTGTTGCTGCAGCCGGAGGCGGTGACCGAGCCCGGCTTCCAGATGTCGTTCGCGGCCACCGCCGCCCTGGTCGCCCTGGCCGAGATCTGGCCGCAGCCGGTGAAGGAGATCGAGGTCCCGTGGCCGATCCGGCTGGC
>JAIXTR010000393.1 GCA_027483845.1 Caulobacteraceae bacterium
AGAACAGCTCGCGTCCCGTACGCACCACATGCACCGCCAGGGCGACCGAGACGATCAACGACAGACCGATGAGCGGCAGCGAGCCGCCGAGCAGGCCCATCAGGCTCATGACTCACCTCGCGCCAGCTTGCGCGGGTCGACCTTCTCGGCCGCCGCCAAGCGCATGACTTCGGTCTGGTACTTCTCGTCCTCGCCCACGGCCAGCAGCGGGGCGGCGTCGGCGCAGGCCTGCAGCAGGGGCTCGACCCATTTCATGTCGGCCTTGTGGAAGTCCGAGAGGACGTGGCCCTGGACCAGCGCCTTGTCCCCCGGATGGCCGGTGCCCAGCCGCGCACGGCGGAAGTGCGGGCCCACCTGCGAGGTGATGGAGCGGACGCCATTGTTGCCCGCCGCCCCGCCGCCCGCCTTCATCCGGAAGCGGCCTGGCGCGAGGTCGATCTCGTCGTAGAACACGACCAGATCCACGGCGGGGTCCAGCTTGAAGAACTTCACCGCCTCGCCCACGGCGCGGCCGCTCTCGTTGTAGTAGCCCTGGGGCTTGAGGATCAGCGCGCGGACCGGCCCCTGCGGGGTGTCGATCGAGCCCTCGGAGGCATGACCCTGAAAACGCGAACGCGCCGCTGAGAAGCCCCAGCGGCGCGCGATCTCGTCAACGGCCATGAAGCCGATGTTGTGGCGGTTCTTCGCGTAGGTCGGACCCGGATTGCCCAGGCCAGCGATGAGCAGCACGTGGGCGCTCCGCGAAGATCGGCCTTAGGCTTCGGCGCCTTCGGCGGCTTCATCTTCCGGGCTGCCGGTGCTGACCTTGGCCGCGGCGATCGAGGCCACGACTTCGTCGGCTTCCAGAGCGGCTTCCACCTTGGCCGGGAGCTTCAGGTCCGACACGCGGATGCTGTCGCCGATTTCCTTGCCGGTCAGGTCGATCATGATCTCTTCCGGGATCGAGTCGGCGTGGCAGGCGACCAGCAGCGTGTGGTGGGCGATGTTCAGCGAACCGCCACGCTTCAGGCCAGGCGATTCTTCCTGGTTCGAGAAGTGGATCGGCACTTCGATCTTGATCTGCTGGTGCTCGTCGACGCGGTACAGGTCGAAGTGCACCGGCTCATCCGTGACCGGGTGCATGTCGATCGCCTTGGCGATGACCGGCTGGGTTTCCGAGCCGTACTTCAGGGTCACCAGGTGGCCCAGGAGCTTGCCGGTGTAGAGCGCCTTGCGGAACTCGTTCGACTTCACGGCGATGGCCACGGGGTCCTTGGCGCCGCCATAGAGGACGCCGGGGACCATGCCGCTGCGGCGGGTGGCGCGGGCGCCGCCCGTGCCGGTCTGCTCGCGCACTTCAACGTTCAAAACGATATCGGCCATGGCCATGCCTCAAAACGAAACCGCCGCGCGTCTCGCGCGCGGCGATGGAAGTCAAAACCCATAAGGGTCGAAAGGGTGCGCGTAGATACACAAAAGCCCTGACCGACGCAACCGGCCGCGGGCGTCCGCGTCAGCTCTTCTTCTTGCCCTTCTTCGCGGGGGGCTTCTTGGCGGGCATTCCCTTGGCGATTGTCTTGGCGTCGGGGATGTAGCGGGCCTCGTAGGGCTCAGGCAGGCCAGCGGCGCGGATCACGCAGCGGCCGGTGTCCATCATCGCATGCTGCCCCAGGCAGAAGACGTCCTCGTAGTTCGGACGCGCGACCGCCAGACATTGGTAGAGGTTCAGCTTGGAGCTGCCCATGCACATGCCGATGTTCGGCTCGTGGGTCAGGGCCATGAGCTGTTCGGCGTTGGCGTCGTTCGCCTCGCCGAGGGCCGCCAGAGCCGCGATGGCCAGGCCGCGGATGACGGTCGGCGTGTAGGGCGGCGGGACTGCGGTGGCCGTGAGGCCCAGGGAGGCTACGCCCATGGCGGCTTGCTGCAGCCGCGCGGTCTCGGCCACGTCACCGGTCATCGCCGAGGCGGACACCGACTTGGCGCCGGCCAGGCGTTCGGGCCGGCTGGTCACGTCGGTCTTGGACCAGGGTTGCTTCTGGATGTCGTAGGCGGCCTGCTTGATCGACTTGCCCTGATCGTAGAGCCGCTGGGCGTCGCCACCCAGGGCGGCGATCACCAGGCCGGCGGCGCTGGCCGAGCCCTGGATGCCGACCGCATAGGCTGGGTCCTTCATGATCTCATAGGCGATCGTCCGGCGTTGGACGGGGTCCTTGGCGTACTGCCGCACGCCCGCGACGAAGGCCTTGTCCTGCAGCGCGACGACAGCGGCATAGGCGATGGCCCCGCGCACCAGCTGCTGCGGCTCATAGGATGCGCCGGTCTGCACCGAGCGGGCGACGCCG
This sequence comes from Caulobacteraceae bacterium, assembly GCA_027483845.1. Classification (GTDB taxonomy): domain Bacteria; phylum Pseudomonadota; class Alphaproteobacteria; order Caulobacterales; family Caulobacteraceae; genus Phenylobacterium. The sequence goes on from JAIXTR010000393.1 coordinate 2,322, forward strand.
GCTGGATCGACGAAGTCCGGCGTGATTCCGGTCGTGCGGACCATGTAGTAGCGATAGGCGCTCGCCAGCTCGACCATCTTGGGCGACAGGCTGACGACCGGGGCGGCCGGCGGCGGCGGCGCGATGACCGGCGGTGGCGCGTCGGCGCAGCTGGCTAGCAGAAGCCCGGCCAGGCCGGCGGCGAGCGTGGCTCGAATCGAAACGCGGCGTTGCATCAGGCGACCTTCCCCCTCTTGCGAGTGGTGATTCTTTTCGTTCGCCCCCGAACGGATATGGCTTAACCGGCGGACTGTGCGGTCGGCAAGCGCGGCCGCAGCAACAGGCGCGCGCCGCGCGACGGCTAGTCGAAGAGTTTCGACACGCTCTCTTCGTTGGCGATGCGGCGGATCGCCTCCCCGATGAGGCTGGCGCAGCTCACGTAGCGGATCTTCTGCGCCGTCTCGACGCGGTCCGGCGGCGCGATGGAATCGGTCATCACCAGTTCCTTCAGCACCGAGGCCTGCACCCGCTCGACCGCGCCGCCCGACAGGACGCCGTGGCTGACATAGGCCGACACCTCGGTGGCGCCCCCGTCGATCAGGGCCTGGGCCGCGTTGCAGAGCGTGCCGCCCCCGTCGATCATGTCGTCGAACAGGATGCAGCGGCGGCCGGAGACGTCACCGATGATGTTGGCGACCTCGCTCTTGCCGGGGCCGGAGCGGCGCTTGTCGACGATGGCGAGTTCGGTGTTCAGCCGGCTGGCCACCGCCAGCGCCCGGACCACGCCGCCCACGTCGGGCGAGACGATCATCAGGTCCTTGGGCTTCTCGTAGTTTTCCTTGATGTCGGCGGCCAGCAGCGGCGCGGACAGCAGATTGTCGGTGGGGATGTCGAAGAAGCCCTGGATCTGGCCCGAGTGCAGATCCATCGTCAGCACCCGGTCGGCGCCGGCGCGGGTGATCAGGTTTGCGACCAGCTTGGCCGAGATCGGCGTGCGCCCGCCGGTCTTCCGGTCCTGACGCGCGTAGCCGAAGTAGGGCGTGACCGCCGTGATCCGCCGGGCCGACGCGCGTTTCAGCGCGTCAATGCAGACCAGCAGCTCCATCAGGTGGTCGTTCGCCGGGTAACTGGTCGATTGCAGGATGAACACATCCTCGCCACGGACGTTCTCGTCGATGGTGACCCAAACTTCGTTGTCGGCGAACCGCTTCACCTGCGCGCGCGTTAGCGGCACGTCCAAGTGGGATGCGACGGCCTGAGCCAGCGTACGATTCGAGTTGCCGGCCAGCAGCTTCATCGGACCCCCTTAGCGGTAGTGGCGCGGCTTGTAGCAGGCGTTCGGCGCTGAGCAAGGGGACTCATGCGGCCTTCGATCACGGGGGCTCTATTGGTCACGCCGGGCGCCGGCCGCTATGCGGAGGGCCGACGCCAAGTTTCGACGCCGCTCCTGGAGACGCATGCCCCATCACACCCCGCTGATCGCCACCATCGTCGCCGGCCTGACGATCGCCTTCGCCCTCGGCGCGCTGGCGCACAGGTTCCGCATCTCGCCGCTCGTGGGATATCTCGCAGCGGGAGTCCTGGTGGGGCCGTTCACCCCGGGGTTCGTGGCCGACTCGGGCCTGGCGCAGGAGCTGGCCGAGATCGGCGTCATCCTGCTGATGTTCGGCGTGGGCCTGCACTTCTCGCTCAAGGACCTGCTGTCGGTCCGCAAGATCGCCATCCCAGGCGCCCTGGGCCAGATGGCCGCCGCCACCCTGCTGGGGATGGGTCTGGCCTATCTGATGGGATGGACCCCGGTCGCGGGCCTGGTCTTCGGCCTGGCGCTGTCGGTCGCATCCACGGTCGTGCTGCTGCGCGCCCTGCAGGAGCGGCGCATCGTCCAGACCGACAAGGGGCGGATCGCCGTCGGGTGGCTGATCGTCGAGGACCTCGCCATGGTCCTGGCGCTGGTGCTGCTGCCGGCGATGGCGGGTGCGATCAATCCGGCGGAAGGCGCCGCGCCGGGCGTCAGCGGTTGGCTGGTGCCCTTGGGCGTCACGATCGGCAAGGTGATCGCCTTCGTGGCCTTCATGCTGATCGTCGGCCGCCGGGTGATCCCCTGGATTCTGCACTGGACCGCGCACACCGGCTCGCGCGAGCTGTTCCGCCTGGCGGTGCTGGCCATCGCCCTCGGTGTGGCGTTCGGCGCGGCCCTTCTGTTCGACGTCTCGTTCGCCCTGGGCGCCTTCTTCGCCGGCATGCTGCTGGCCGAATCGGAACTCAGCCAGCGGGCGGCCGAAGAGACCCTGCCGCTGCGTGACGCCTTCGCCGTGCTGTTCTTCGTGTCGGTGGGGATGCTGTTCAATCCCAACGTACTGGTGGACCAGTTCTGGCCCCTGATGGCGACGGTGGCGATCATCGTGGTCGGCAAGTCGCTGGCGGCCTTCGTCATCGTGCGAACCTTCAAGCACGACAACGCCACGGCCCTGACAATCGCCGCCTCCCTGGCCCAGATCGGCGAGTTCTCGTTCATCCTGGCGGGCCTGGGCGTCGGCCTGCAGCTGCTGCCGGAAGCCGGCCGCGACCTGATCCTGGGCGGGGCGATCATCTCGATCCTCCTGAACCCGCTGATCTTCGCCGCCATCATGCGCAGCCGGTCCAAGGCCAAGACGGCCGAGATCAAGGCGCCGGAGCCGGTGGACGACTTCCGTCCCACCGGCCTGACCCACCACGTGATCCTGGTCGGCTTCGGCCGGGTCGGCGCGGCCCTGGCCGACGGGCTGAAGGCCTCCGGGCGTCCCTTCCTGGTGGTCGAGGTCGACGACGCCGCCCGGCGACGGGCGCGGGAGGCGGGCTTCGAGGTGCTGGCCGGCAATGCCGCCGATCCCCGCGTCCTGGCCGCCGCCGGCATCGCCCAGGCCCAGCGCCTGATTGTCACCATTCCCAACGGCTACGAGGCCGGTGGTGTGGTGCAGGAAGCGCGCAAGGTGCAGCCGGATGTGGAGATCATCGCCCGGGCGCATTCCGACGCCGAGGTCGAGCATCTCCGCAAGCTCGGGTGCGACACACCCATCTCGGGCGAGCGCGAACTGGCCGCCGCCATGCTGGCCCAGCTGCGCCCGGTGAAGGATCAGGCGGCGGGGCAGGCGGCGGTGGGCGCCATGGCCGCGCCCCCCGGCGCGGCGCTCACGCCAGCATGATCCCCGACAGCAGACGGCCGTAGTCCGGCTCGCCCTGTTTGAAGGCGCGGCGGTTGGAGAAGAACAGCTCCGGCTCGGCGCAGGTGTCCCGCCCGATCCATTCGCAAGCCCCGATCCCCGCCGCCGTCAGTCGCATCAGCACGAACGCCGGCAGGTCGAACTGGCGCTTGTCCGGGGCGGCCCCGGCCGTGAAGAATCGCCCATAGGCCGGATCGACGGCGGTGAAGCGCTCGACATACTCCAGGCCCACTTCGTACGAGGCCGGGCCGATGCAGGGGCCGACCGCCGCGACGATGCCGTCGCGCCGCGCGCCCAGGCCTTCCATCCGGGCGATCGCCGCCTCGGCCACCCCGGTCAGGGCGCCCTTCCAGCCGGCATGGGCCGCGGCCACCACCCGCGCCGCGGCGTCGGCGAACAGGAGCGGCGCGCAGTCGGCGGCCAGGGCGCCGCAGACGACCCCGGCGGTGGCGGTGGCCACGCCATCCGCCTCCGGTGCGCCGGCAGGCCAGGGGCCCTCGGCCGTCAGCACGTCCGCCGAAT
>JAIXTR010000067.1 GCA_027483845.1 Caulobacteraceae bacterium
GCGCTGGTGTGGACGCGCAGGCGCCCGCCCAGGATCTTCGGCGCCGGCTCGTAATGGCCCTCGATCAGCGGACCGATAACGGGGAACACGCGATCGTTCTCGCCCGAGGCGAAGCCGGTCACCGGATCGATCGTGCCGGGGCGCAGGCCCTGGATGGTCATCGCCGCCGCCGAGAAGTACGACCGCTCGTCCTGGCGGATCGAATAGATCTGCGAGATCAGGCGCCGGTCGTCGGCCACGTACGGACCGCGACTGACGTAGACCTTGCCGATCTCGTACTTGTCGAAGATCAGGTCGTCGGACGACCGCTCGGCGGTGAAGCCCCACAGCCACTTCTCGTCGATCTGGAACGCGCCCCGACCCAGGATATAGCTGCGATCGGTGCTGGTGCCGGCGATCTCGTTGCCCTTGCCGTCGAAGTCGCGGGCGTGGGTGTAGCCGAAACGGACATCGACCTCGCCGGAATAGAAGCGCTTGCGCACCTCGCCGTTGAGGAAAGGGGCGATCTTCGAGTTGATCTGCGGGCTGATAGTCAGGTCGGTCGAGGGCGAAATCACCCAGTAGTAGGGCTGCTCGTACGATACGCCGCGACGGTCCGAGACCGAACCCTTGGGCACCAGGAAGCCGGAGTTGCGGTCCGACGCCGGGTCGGCGTGCCAGAACACCGGCAGGTACAGCACCGACACCCCGAACAGCCGGAACCGCGCGTTGCGATAATAGACGATCCGGCGCTGCTTATCGCGGACCACCCGCTCGGCGGCGATGGACCAGGTGGGCGTGCGGGGCGAGCCGTCCTTCGCGCAGATCTCGCAGGGCGTGTAGATCGCCTTGTTGAGCTCTTCGACGTTCTCGTTGCGCTTGGCGGCGCTGGCCGCCGCGATCTTGACGTTCTCCTGCAGGCGGGCCGAGAAGCCCAGGGCCACGCCCGCGCGCAGCTCCTCGTCCAGCACCATCTCGCTGGCGTACTCCGACGAGCCGTCGGCGTTGACCACGACGATGTTGCCGTAGGCGCGGATCACGCCGGTCTTGTCGTTGTAGATCAGCTTGTCGGCGCGCAGGGTGCGGCCGTTGTAGCGGACTTCGATGTGACCGTTGGCGGTCGTCAGGCCGGCGTCGTCCTCGCGGACGACCTCGTCGGCCTCCATGTACATCTCGTCCTTCTGCAGGCCGTCGGCGACAGGCGCCGCCTTGGGCGCCTGAGCCTGGGCGTGGCCCGTGCACAGGAGCGCGAACGCGGCTCCGGCCAGGAGGGCGCGCTTGCCAGCTGATCGCGGCATACGCCGGCGCGGACTCATCAACCCTCTCGATCCCCTCTGGCGCGTCGGCTTGGACCGGCGCGTCTATTGTGTCGAACCCGCGATGCATAGAGCGCATCCCGCCAAAGTGGAAAGCGGTTTGGCGGCTAGCACGCGCTTCAAGCGGTCACAGTGACGAGGCTGCCACGGCAGGCCCCGGCCCCCGATTCAACCGTCTTCCGTGTAGCAAAGCAGGGTCACCCCGGCGAGCAGGGCGACGAGCGCCGGCGCCCAGGCCGCGGCGAACAGCGGAATGATGTCGGCCTTGGCCAGGGCGCCGGCGAATTGATTGAAGAAGAACATCACGAATCCCAGCGCCACACCGGCCCCGGCCAGGCCCGCCAGTCCCCCCAGCCGCGCGAGGCGCAAGGAGAAGGCCGCCGCCAGGATGGACATGGCCGCGAACAGCAGCGGCGTGGCCAGCAGCTGGTGGAACCGCAGCCTATAGCCCGACGCCGAGAACCCGGCCTGCTCGGTCAGCTGGATCGCTTTGGGCAAACGCCAGAAGGCGATCGCCTCGGGCGAGGCCAGCCGCTCCATGGCCGCTTCCGAATCGAGGGTCGAGCGGATCGACATGCTGTCCGACCGGATCGACGAATCGCCCGCGGTCGCCTCCCGCACGTCCCGCAGACGCCAGAAGCCCGGCAGCAGCGTCGCCGATCCGGCCTCGAGCCGGCGGCGGAACACCGGCGCGCCCTGGGGCGTCTTTTCATAGATGAACAGCGAGACGCCCCGGAGGGTCACCACGCCGGCCTTGGTCTCGCGGGCCTTGGCGTGGATGACGATCTGGCTGGCGTCGTCGCCCTGGCGCAGCCAGATGTCCTGCGGCTGGTCGCCCAGGTAGTTGGCCATCATCCGCGAGCGTTCCAGCTCGAACCGGGCGTTCAGCGCCGCCGCCATGGGATTCAGGCCGCCGACCGCCAGCACCCCCAGCAGGAACGCGCCCAGGGCCGACGGCAGGATGAACCGCCAGGCCGAGATCCCCGCAGCCCGCATGGCCACCAGCTCGCTGCGCCGGTTCAGGCCGACAAAGGCGGCGATGCCGCCGAACAGGAAGCAGAACGGCAGCAGGATCTGGATCAGCGACGGCACCCGCAGCAGGGTGAGCGCCAGAATGCTGTCGGCGCCCACATCGGCCCGCGTGCCGACCTGTCCCGTCAGCTCCACAAACTGGATGAGCACGACCACGGACGAGATGATCGCTAGCGCGCCGATCACGCCCAGCAGCATGTAGCCGATGACGTAGCGCTCGATGCGCCCCAGACCCATCATGCGCTCACCCGCGCCGGCGCGATCCCGGGCCGGGGCCGGGTGATGTCGATGTAGCGGCCGACCTTCTGCCGGAAGATCGCGGCCATGGCGCCCCAGACCGCCAGCAGCGGCACGACGTACTGCATCACGTTCAGCCAGGCGCTGTCCTCGCAGGCCGACTGCACCAGGAAGCCCGCCAGCCGCACCAGGGCCGCAACCGCCCCCATGGCGACGATGCGCCGCCCATAGCCCAGGCGAGAGAAGCCGCCGCCGATGATCGCCGCCAGCGCCAGCGACATGAAGGCGATGTTGTAGAGCGGCGAGGCCAGCCGCGCGTTGCCCTCGGCCAGTAGCTCCAGCCGGTTCCGCCGCTCCCAGTCCTGCTGCAGGTCGGGGAAGAACAGCTCGTGCAGGTACCGGTCCGACGGCTTGTAGTGGATCATCTCGTCCGAGTTCGCCATCGGCTCGAGATCGAAGGTGTAGTAGCCGAACGTGAGATAGTTCAGCACGCCGCGGCTTGAGAACTCCTGGTTCGTGCCGTTCTCCATGAACAGCGCCGGCCGGCCCTGGGCCCGCCCGACCCGTCCGCGCTCGGCGGTATAGGTCGTGGTCGAGCCGTCGGGCTTGATCTGGTGGATGAACAGGTTCCGCAGGCCGCCCTGCCGGTCGACGCTCTGGGCGTAGACCGTCAGCCCCGGCGTCGGCTCGGTGAACTCGCCCTCGCGCACCAAGGTGGCGGCCAGGTCGGTCCGCACCTCGAACAGCTCCTGGCGCAGGGTCCGGAACGACAGCGGCTGGACGAAGATGTTCATCAGCAGCGCCAGGAACGCCACCGTGCAGGCCAGCCGCATGGCCGGCGAGATCACCCGCCACCGGCTCATGCCGCCGGCGAAACAGACGACGATCTCCTGCTCGGTGTGCAGCCGGTTCAGCGCCACCAGCGCCGCCACGAACACGGCGATCGGCAGGATCAGGTTGATCAGCTGCGGCATATACAGCAGCGTCACCTTCAGGAAGACGACGGCGCTCTGCCGCTGGTTCACGATGAGGTCGAGGCCGGCCAGGCTCTGGCTCAGCAGCGCCACCGAGGTGAGGGCCAGCGTCGCGAGGGCCACGGGCCCCACGAGTTGCCGCAGAAGGTATCGATCGATCAGGCGCATCTTGTGAAAAACAGCTAGCCCGGAGAATTAGACGCGCCCCGGCGGCGGTCCTGTTCTAAACCATGCGTCGCCGCGTCACACAACCAGACCGTAGGGCGCAGACAGAGCTGCAAGAGAGAGTATCGATGGATATCCAATTCGTCGCGGCGGGCGCGGGCCTGCCTGCCAAGGCCGCCGTCGCCCGTATCGTCTTCGAGGGCGACTCGCATGACGGGCCGATCGGCCAGGCCGTGGGCGCCAGTCGGTTCACCGGCGCGAAAGGCCAGACGCTGGACATCCTGGCGCCGCAGGGCGAGGACGCCGCCCGCCTCGTGCTGGTCGGCGCTGGCAAGCGCGACGGCTTCGACGCCATGGCCGCCGAGCGCGCCGCCGCCACCGCCTACAACGCCGTGAAGACCTCGGGTCTCGAGTCGCTGCGCATCGAAGGCGTCGCCGACCACGCCGCGCAGGCCGCCCTGGGCGTCCGCCTCGCCAGCTACCGCTTCGACAAGTACCGGACCAAGGAAGCGGCGGACAAGAAGCCGTCCATCGTCAAGGCCTCGATCGTCGCTGCCGACGTCGACGCGGCGTTCGCCGCCTTCGCGCCGCTGGCCGCCCTGGCCGACGCAATCAGCTTCACCCGCGACCTGGTGTCGGAGCCGCCGAACGTGCTCTATCCGGCGTCCTTCGCCGCCCGGGTCAAGGAACTGGAATCGCTCGGCCTCGAGGTCGAGATCCTCGGCGAGGCCGAGATGGCGAAGCTGGGCATGGGCTCGCTGCTGGCCGTGGGGCAGGGCAGCATTCGCGAAAGCCAGCTCGCGGTCATCAAGTGGTACGGCGCGGCCGACAAGTCCGCCCAGCCGGTGGCCTTCGTGGGCAAGGGCGTCTGCTTCGACACCGGCGGCATCTCGATCAAGCCGGCCGACGGCATGGAAGACATGAAGTGGGACATGGGCGGCGCGGGCGCCGTCGCCGGTCTCATGCACGCCCTGGCCGGCCGCAAGGCCAAGGTCAACGCCGTGGGCATCCTGGGCCTCGTCGAGAACATGCCCGACGGCAACGCCTATCGTCCGGGGGATGTGCTCACCTCCATGTCGGGACAGACCATCGAGGTGGTGAACACCGACGCCGAGGGCCGGCTCGTGCTGGCCGACGCCCTCTGGTACTGCCAGGACCGCTTCAAGCCGAAGTTCATGGTCGATCTGGCCACGCTCACCGGCGCGATCATCATCGCCATCGGCAACGACCTGGCCGGCTGCTACGCCAACGACGAGGAGCTGGCCGTCAACCTGCTGGCCGCCTCCAAGGCGGAGGACGAAGGCCTGTGGCGCATGCCGCTGCCCGACGCCTACAACAAGCAGATCGACTCGATGATCGCCGACATGAAGAACACCGGCGGCCGGCCGGGCGGCTCGATCACCGCGGCGCTCTTCCTGCAGAAGTACGTGAATGGCGTGCCCTGGGCGCACCTCGACATCGCCGGAGTCGCCTGGAAGAAGCCGTCGTCGATCCCGACCAGCCCGGACGGCGCCACCGGCTTCGGCGTCCGCCTGCTGAATCGCATGGTCCAGGACAAGTACGAGGGCTGAGGTGAGCGCGTCGGCCTGCGAGGTCTGGTTCTACCACCTGGAACGCACCGGGCTGGACCAGGCCTTGCCGGAACTGCTGGAAAAAACCCTGCAGAAGGGCTGGCGCGCCATCGTGCGCTCGTCGGTGAGCGAGCGGATCGACCACCTGGACACCTGGCTGTGGAGCTATCGCGACGAAAGCTTCCTGCCGCACGCGCCGGCCGAGGAGCCGGGCGCCGCGCGCCAGCCGATCCTGCTGACCGTCGGGACCGACAACCCCAACGCCGCCGACGCCCTGTTCCTGGTGGACGTCGCGGAGCCCGGCGACCTGACCCCCTACAAGCGCTGCGTCGTCCTGTTCGACGGCAACGACGACGGCCAGCTCCGCAACGCCCGGACGCAGTGGACCGCGGTCAAGGCCAAGGGGCTGCCGGCCTCCTACTGGAAGCAACAGGCGCGGGGTTGGGAGAAGCAGGCATGATGCGGATCGCCGTTCTGGTCGGGCTCCTGGGCCTGGCCGCCTGTTCGACCTCGGCCCCGCCGGCGCCCGCGCCGCCGCCCGCTGCGCCTGCGCCCGCGTCGCCCGTCGTCGCGCCCCAGCCCGTGGCCGACACCTGCGGGGCCCGGGATCTGCAGAGCCTGGTCGGGCGTCCCCGGACGGAGATCCCCGTGCCGGTCCGCCCGGAGCTGCAGCGCGTCGCCTGCACGACCTGCGCCGTCACCATGGACGTCAACCCAAACCGGCTGAACGTCTTCTTCGACGCCGCGACCGGGCTGATCAAAGAGGTCCGCTGCGGCTAGGCCGGCGGGATCTCGACGCCCAGCTCCCGGAGCAGATCGAGCCAGGCGTCGCGGCCCTTCGCCCGGCTGAACATGGCCTCCGCGGTCGTCCGGGCCGCAACCCGCATGGCCGCCGACGCGTCGGGCGCGCGGCAGGCGGCGACCAGCGCATCCGTCAGCGCCTCGTGGTCGAAGAACGGCAGCAGGCGGCCGTTGACCCCATCCTGGATCGCATCGCGCACCGGTCCGGTGTCCGACCCCACCACATAGCACCCCGACGCCATCGCCTCGGACAGCGACCACGAGAGCACGAAGGGGTAGGTGTAGTAGGCGTGCGCGACGCCCAGTCTCAGCGCCGCCAGCATCCGGGCATGCGGCACCCGGCCCAGGAAGTGGACGCGGGCCGGATCGTAGTCGATGCCGTCGAAGCACACGTCCTGCCAGGTCCGTCCCTCGGGCGCCGGCGCGCCATAGGGCTTGCGATTCGGGTCGCCGATCAGGATCACCTGCGCGTCGGGAACCTCGGCCAAAAGGCGGGGCAGGGCGCGGGCCACGGTCTGCAGCCCCCGCAACGGCTCCATGTGGTTGTTCACGTGGGTGATCACCGGCGTCCCCGGCGCGATCACCCGGCCATCGTCCAGGGCGAAGGGCTCGGCCGGCCCGGGTCGGATCGCGTCGATGTCGATGCCTTCGTGGAAAATGCGCACGCCCTCGCGGAACCGCCAGGGCAAGGTCCCGGCCTGGAACGGCGTCGGCGAGACGATGGCGTCGGCCTCGGCATAGGCCATGGCCATCGCCCCGTTCTTCGCCTGGGCGCGCAGCACCGCCTCGACGTCCACGTCGCCCTGAAGCTGGGTGTCGAAGCCCACGTCGTAGCCGCGGCCGTGATAGTAGAACTCCGCGAAGGCCACCTTCTTCGCCTTGGGAAAGACCTCGGCGATGAAGGTCATCTCACCCCATCCCGGGTGCCCCACGATCACCGCCGGATCCCAGCCCTCGGCCTTCAGCGCCATGGCGGCGTTGTAGGCGCTGCGCGCCCGCAAGAGATCCGCTTCGGCCCGGGTCGCCAGCGGAAACAGCCCCGGCGTCGAACCGCGACCCAGGGTGTAGCGCGCGATCTTCACCCCATCCTGGCTGGGCGCGTAATGCTGCCCGACCGCGATGCACGGCACCCCGCGCGCCAGCAGAAGCCGGGTCAGATCGCCGAACTGGCCGGGGAAGTTGTTGTGGATGAACAGGACGCCGCGCGACATGACCCGACTTCTGCCCCGGAGCGGGGGCCGCTGTCACCTGCGTGCGCGAAAGCCGGCCTTACCCAGGCGACGGCGAGCCTGATGCGACCGGATGAAATCCTGCGTAGCCCCTCGGGCGAAGCAGGATGGTGCGGCTAGAGGGACTCGAACCCCCACGGTTGCCCGACGGTACCTAAAACCGTTGCGTCTACCAATTCCGCCATAGCCGCACGGGGTAGACGCCTGCCATCGCGGGCGGCGCGGGTTACGTCAAGGGGGCAGGGGCTTGGACCTGCGTCCGCGTCGTGACATAAGAGCGCCCGCGCGCCGCCGGACACCGTTCGGCGGCCTTCCCCTGTTTGACGTGAAGGGCGGACCAGGCGCGCACTGGCGCCGGGCCCTGAGAATCTGAGAATGCCGATGCAAATCGTTGAGAAGTCTGGCGAAGGCCTTAGCCGAGTGTACGGCGTGACGGTCCCCGTCTCCGATCTTGCCGAGCGCCTTGAAGCGCGGATCAAGGAGATCGCCCCCACCCTCAACGTGAAGGGCTTCCGCCCGGGCAAGGTGCCCGCGGCCCACGTTCGCCGGCTCTACGGCAAGTCGCTGATGAGCGAAGTCGTCCAGCAGAGCCTGACCGAGACCACCCAGAAGATCCTGGACGACAACAAGCTGCGCCCCGCCGGCGAGCCCGAGCTGAAGCCGGAAGGCGACATCGACGCGGTCATGGATGGCAAGGCCGACCTCGCCTACGAACTGTCGATCGACCTGATGCCGGACTTCGAGCCGGTCGACGGCGCGACCCTGTCGCTGGTGAAGCCGGTCTACACGCCCACCGACGAAGAGGTGGATGAAGCCGTGGCCGAGCTGGCCAGCCAGAACCGCACCTACGAAGCCAAGACCGGCAAGACCGTGAAGGCCAAGGACGGCGATCAGGTCCTGATCGACTTCATCGGCCGCGTGGACGGCGTCGCCTTCGAAGGCGGCACGGCCCAGGACGTCGAGCTGGTGCTGGGCTCCGGCAACTTCATCCCGGGCTTCGAAGCCCAGTTGGTCGGCGCCAAGCCGGACAGCGACGTGACGGTGAAGGTGACGTTCCCGGCCGACTACCAGGCCGCCAACCTGGCCGGCAAGGACGCCGAGTTCGAGACCAAGGTGAAGGAAGTCCGTAGCCCGGTCGACTCGCCGGCCGACGACGCCTTCGCCGAACGCCTGGGCCTCGAGAGCCTCGAAAAGCTCAAGGGTCTGGTGAAGAGCAACCTGGAAGAACAGTACGCCGGCGCCTCGCGCTTCAAGCTGAAGCGCGCCCTGCTCGACGAGCTGGACACCAAGCACGACTTCCCGCTGCCGCCGAAGATGGTCGAGGCCGAGTTCGCTTCGATCTGGAGCCAGGTTCAGCAGGACAAGGAAGGTGGCCAGCTGCCGCCCGAGGACGCCGACAAGTCCGAGGAGCAACTGACCAAGGAATATCGCAAGATCGCCGAGCGCCGCGTGCGCCTGGGTCTGGTGCTGGCCGAGATCGGCCGCGCCAACAACGTCCAGGTGACCGAGGCCGAGCTGAACGAAGCGATCCGCCGCGAAGCCATCAAGTACGGCGCCCAGGCCCAGCAGATCTTCAACCTGCTGCGTGAAAACCAGAACGCCCAGGCCCAACTCCGCGCGCCGATCTTCGAAGACAAGGTCGTCGACCTGATCGTCTCCAAGGCCAAGGTCGAGGACAAGCCGGTCAGCAAGGACGAGCTGATGAAGGACGACGACCTGCCGGCCGGCTACGCCGAGTAGGGCGTCCCTCGCGCCACGGGAATCCCGGTTTCGCCGCATGCGAAGACCGGGGCCCGATACGGGGCTTCGATCCAGATACGAGAACGGCGCCGCCTCGATCCGAGACGGCGCCGTTTTCATATCGGAGCCCGGTCCACCGCTGCGCGGAAACCGGGATCGCATCCTGTGGTGGCGTTACAGCGCCCGCAGGCCCCGCAGAAGTTCGGGGTTTTCCATCTGCGCCCGGCGCTCGTTGATGGCGCGGTGCAGGTCCAGCGCCTCGGTCGGATCCAGCGGCGCCAGGACGGTCGTATCGACGTCTTCGAATACGGTTGGCGTGGCTTCGGGCACGCGCCCGCGAGGCATGTCCATCGGCAGTCTCCCATGACCCCGCGAGTGCGGAGCTCTCCCACCGGTTAAGGTATCATTTACCTGTTACGCTCGCCAAGGCCTCGTTGTCGGGAAACGGTGGGCCGCACATCACAGCTTGGTGTGGAAGATCGTACCCCGCGCGCGCCGACCTCGGGGGGATCTCTGAACTGCGATCAGGAATCGTTTGGCGCCCCGCGCTCAGTAGACATAACCTGTTCCACGAACGCCGCGTCGGGGCGCGGAGCTGTCTCTGCCACGCGCAGAGTCGACTTCGCCGCCTCGGGAGTAGAGCGTCCCGGGAAGGAAGCGAGTTTTGCAGCGCACGCGTGAGCTTGAGCCTGACTATTTCCACAAGGTCGTAGATTGCCAGTGGGCCTGTCCGGCCCACACGCCGGTCCCCGAATACATCCGCCTGATTGCCGAGGGCCGCTACGCCGACGCCTACATGATCAACTGGAAGTCCAACGTCTTCCCCGGGATCCTCGGGCGGACCTGCGACCGCCCCTGTGAGCCGGCCTGCCGGCGGGGTCGGGTCGAGGACGAACCGGTGGCCATCTGCCGGCTGAAGCGGGTGGCGGCCGACCACAAGGGCGACGTGGCCGACCTGATGCCCCCGCCGGCGGCGCAACCCAACGGACGGCGCATCGCCCTGGTGGGCTGCGGCCCGGCTTCGCTCACCGTGGCGCGCGACCTGGCGCCACTGGGCTACCAGCTGACCATCTTCGACAAGGACACCAAGTCGGCGGGCATGATCCGCAGCCAGATCCCGCGCTTCCGCCTCCCCGAGGCGGTGATCGACGAGGAGGTGGGCTACGTCGAACGGCTGGGCGGCGTGGAGATGCGCTTCGGAACGCCGGTCGACAGCTGATGGGCCTTCTGGACCAGGGCTACGACGCCATCTTCGTCGGCTCCGGCGCCCCGCGCGGTCGCGACCTTGACCTGCCCGGTCGGCGCGAGGCGGCAGCGAACATCCACATCGGCATCGACTGGCTGAGCTCGGTGTCCTTCGGGCACATCGAGAAGATCGGCCGCCGCGTGATCGTGCTCGGCGGCGGCAACACCGCCATGGACTGCTGCCGCACCTCGCGCCGCCTGGGCGGGGAGGACGTAAAGGTCATCGTCCGCTCCGGCTTCGAGGAGATGAAGGCGTCCCCCTGGGAGAGGGAGGACGCGATGCACGAGGACATCCCCATCCTCAACTTCCGTGTCCCCAAGGCCTTCACCCATGCGGACGGAAAGCTCACAGGCGTGCTGTTCGAGGTGGTCCAGGCCGAGGTGGACGCCGCGGGCCGACGCCGCCTCGTCCCCTCCGGCCAGCCGGACGAACATTACGAATGCGACGACGTGCTGGTGGCGGTCGGCCAGGAGAACGCCTTCCCCTGGATCGAGACGGATATCGGCCTGGCGTTCGACGAGTGGCATATGCCGGTCGTCGATGCGGCGACGTTCCAATCGACCTTGCCCAACGTCTTCTTCGGCGGCGACGCCGCCTTCGGGCCGAAGAACATCATCTGGGCGGTGGCCCAGGGCCATGAGGCGGCGGTCTCGATCCACAAGTTCTGCGTCGGCCAGGACGTGGCCCAGCGCCCACCGCCGGGCGTCACCCTCGTGAGCCAGAAGATGGGCATCCACGAGTGGAGCTACGACAACGACGTCTCGAACGATCA
>JAIXTR010000385.1 GCA_027483845.1 Caulobacteraceae bacterium
ACGCCGGGTTGCGCTGTGCAAGCTGCTGCTGGAAGCGCCTGACATGCTGCTGCTGGACGAACCGACCAACCACCTGGACGCCGAAAGCGTCGCCTGGCTGCAGCACCACCTGGAGGCCTTCCCGGGCTGCGTGATCCTCGTCACCCACGATCGCTACTTCCTGGATCAGGTGACCAAGTGGACCCTGGAGCTCGATCGCGGCAAGGGCATCCCCTACGAGGGCAACTACTCCGGCTGGCTGGAGCAGAAGACCAAGCGGATCGTGCAGGAACAGTCCGAGTCCGAGGCCCGTCAGCGGGCGATGACCCGCGAGCTGGAATGGGTGCGGTCGGGCGCCAAAGCCCGCCAGGCCAAGTCGAAGGCTCGTCTGGCCGCCTATGAGGACATGGTGCGTGAGCAGGAAAGCGCCCGCCAGGCGCAGAGCTTCGCCACCATCCAGATCCCGCCCGGTCCGCGTCTCGGCAACGTGGTCCTGGAGGCCAACGGCCTGTCCAAGGCCTATGGCGACAAGGTCCTGTTCGAGAACCTGACCTTCAAGCTGCCGCCGAACGGCATCGTCGGCGTGATCGGGCCGAACGGCGCCGGCAAGTCGACGCTCTTCAAGATCATCACCGGCCAGGAACAGCCCGACGGCGGGACCTTCCGCGTCGGCGAGACGGTCAAGCTCGCGTACGACGACCAGAGCCGCGACGCGCTCGATCCCAACAAGACGGTCTGGCAGGAGGTCAGCCAGGGCCTGGACGTGCTGGCCGTCGGGAAGCGCGAGATCAACACCCGGTCCTACGTGGGCTCGTTCAACTTCCGCGGCGGCGACCAGCAGAAGAAGGTCGGCCAGCTCTCGGGCGGTGAGCGCAACCGCGTCCACCTGGCCAAGACGCCGACCGAAGGAGGCAACGTCATCCTCCTCGACGAACCGACCAACGACCTGGACATCGAGACGCTGCAAAACCTGGAAGAGGCGTTGGAAGAGTTCGCCGGATGCGCCGTGGTCATCAGCCACGACCGCTGGTTCCTGGACCGCCTGGCGACCCACATCCTGGCCTTCGAAGGCGACAGCCACGTCGAGTGGTTCGAGGGCAACTTCGAAGCCTACGAGGAAGACAAGAAGCGCCGCCTGGGCGCCGACAGCCTCATCCCCAAGCGCATCAAGTTCCACAAGTTCACGCGGTAGGGGAACCGGGTTGAGGGGGAGGCAAGCTTCGCCTTAAGATTGCCCGTTGTGTGCGTGCGGGCGTAGTCCGCCTCCGGGGGACTTATGGCTGCCATCACGGTTTCGACGTCTGCCTATGTGCTTTCGTCCGGCCAGACTTTTTCGGTGCAGGACAACGACGCCCTGCTGCTGCAGTCATCGTCGCAGACGCCGCCATCGATCTCCATCAACGGAGCGCTGACGGTCACAGCCAGTGCTGGCGCGCGCGCGCCGAACTGGTTCTTGAGCGGCATCCGCATTGGCGACGGCGGCTTCTATCCGACGACGATTACGATCGGGTCCGGCGGCCTGCTGAAGGTCGACACCTCGGCGACCGACCTCGACGCCTATGGCTTGGCCGGCGGCAGCTGGATGCCGCAACTGCTCAACAACGGGCAGATCGAGGTGGCCGCCCAGGCAGATGCCTTTGGCGTGTGGGCGGGTCTCACGCACACGGAGAACGACACGGCCGTGGCCAACGCCGGATCGATCCAGGTCCGCTCCGACCTCGGACACGCCTACGGCGTCCGCATGGGCGTCGGCGATGGGTTCGCGAACTTAGGCCTGATCAACGTCTCCGGCGCTCAGGCGAGCTACGGCGTCTACTTCTACCAGTGGGACAGCCGCTTCCAGAACTCCGGCACGATCCGGGTCGTCGATACCAATCCGAACGAGGACAGCTACGCCGTCTACGCGAACACCGCCTTTGCCGGCGCGTTCGTGAACACCGGCGTGCTGCAGGGCGACTACGCGCTGAAGTTCCTCGACTACAATGGGCCTACCGCTGACACCGTCTTCCCGCGCGAGCCCACGCGGTTCGACAACGCAGGGACCATGATCGGCAAGGTCGACCTGGGTCACCTGCGCCAGGTGCTGACCAACACGGGATCGATCCAGGGCGACGTCAATCTCGGCGCCGGGGCGGACACCTACACCGGGGTCTCGGGGACCGTCACGGGCATGGTCTCGGGCGGGGACGGCAACGACAGCCTGCAGGGCGGGGCGGCCTTCGACTACCTTCAGGGCAACGCCGGCGACGACACCGTCGACGGCGGCGGGGGCCACGACTGGCTCCTGGGCGGGCGTGGCGCCGATGTCCTGAGCGGCGGTCAGGGCGACAACATCGTCTACGGCAACCTCGACAATGACTGGCTCGCGGGCTCGGGCGGAAACGACCTTGTCCGGGGCGGCCAGGGGGCCGACACGCTCAGCGGCGGCGACGGCGCGGACTGGCTATCCGGAGACAAGGGCGACGACATCGTGTTCGGCGGCGCCGGCGCCGACGTGTTCAACAGTTTCGCCGACGCGGGCGTGGATCGCGTGAAAGACTTCTCACGGGTGGAGGGCGACTCCGTCCGCCTCGACCCCGGCACGACCTACGCTGTCCGCCAGGAGGGCGCGGACGTGATCGTCGACTTCGGCGGCGGCAACCAGATGGTCCTGGAAAACGTGCAATTCGCCAGCCTGTCCAGCGGCTGGATCGTGGTGGGCTAGAGACATGGGCGTTTTCACAGCCAGCAAGTTCAACGACACGATCACGGGCGGTCCGGAAGAGGACAGCATCACCGGCAGCGAGGGCGCCGACCTCATCGCTGGCGGAACGGGCAACGACACCATCAATGGGCTGAGCGGCTACGATACGATCGACGGCGGGGCCGGAAACGACCGGCTCACCGTGGGAACGACCCCCTACGGCGGTGCGGCGGGCGGGCGGGTGTCCGGCGGCGAGGGGGCGGACACGCTGGTCGGCACGACGGGGTGGGAGCATTTCGACGGCGGGCCGGGAGACGACCTCATCGAGGGCGGGGGCGGCTTTGACCAGGTCTACTTCAGTGGCTCCACCTCCGGCATCCACATCGATATGGGGCTGCAGGGTCCGCAAGACGTCGGCGGCGGTCTCGGTGTGGACACCATCCGCAATGTCGCCGGGGTCTGGGCCACGCCGTTCTCCGACACCCTGGTGGCGGCGGCGTCCGGATCGACAATCCGCGGGGGCGCAGCGGCCGACGTGCTCACCGGCCGCGGCGGCGAGGACTATCTCGACGGCGAGGACGGGCCGGACACCATCGATGGCGGCGGCGGCAACGATGGCCTGCAGGGCGGGGCGGGCGACGACTCCCTGAACGGCGGCGCCGGGAACGATGGGCTGACCGGCGGTTCGGGCAACGACACGCTAGTCGGCGGCGGCGGAAACGACGGCTTCTCGCCGGGCTCGGGCGACGACCTGGTCGATACGGGGGTCGGCTACACCTACCTGACCTATGACGGCTACGAGGACGTCCTCACCGGCGGGCTCGAGATCGATCTGGCCCGGACCGGACCGCAGACGATCGGCGGCGGAATGGGCGTCGATACCTTCATCGGCGTCATTGAGAACGTCACCGGCGGGAAGTTCGGGGACACGATCTCCGGCGGGGCGGCCGACGAGCAGCTTGCCGGCGGCCTGGGCGACGATCGGCTGGACGGCCGAACGGGGAACGACACGCTCTATGCCGGAGACGGCCAGAGCAACACGCTCGTCGGCGGCGCCGGCGACGACGTGCTCTACGGCGGCGCCGGCACGGACCGCTTCGACGGCGGCGAGGGAAGCGACTGGGCCGCCGGATTCTACGACAACGCCCGGGTGGATCTCAGCACCGGCGTCGCCACGAACTCCAGCCCGAACTACTACCTGTCGAATACGACCGAGACGCTGATCTCCATCGAGAACGTGAGGACGGCGGGCGGCAATGACACCCTGATCGGCGACGCCCGGGCCAACTACATGATCTCGAGCACCGGTAACGACATGATCAGCGGCGGAGGCGGGGCGGACACGCTCGACGGCGGCGACGGCGTCGACACCCTGGACGGCGGCGAGGGCTTCGACACGGTTTCGATCAAGGAACAGGTCCTCTACGGGCCCACCTCCTTCACCGTCGACCTGGCTGCCGGCAAGGTCACGGGCAGTTGGATGACTGACGACACGCTGGTCAGCATCGAGAACGTGCTTGGCGGCGCAGGCGACGACACCATCATCGGCGATGGCCAGACCAACGTCCTGGCGGGTGAAGCCGGGGGCGACCGCATCTTCGGCGCGGGCGGCGCCGATACGATCGATGGCGGGAGCGGCCCAAACTACCTGCGTGGCGACGAGGGCGATGACCGGATCACCGGCGGGTTCGACTTCGACGACATCAACGGCAACACCGGAAACGACACGGCCTCGGGCGGCGACGGCGAGGACTGGGTTGTCGGCGGCAAGGACAACGACAGCCTATCCGGCGATGCGGCCTACGACCTGGTCTACGGCAATCTCGGCAACGACACCTGCGACGGCGGTTCGGGCAACGACATCGTCCGCGGCGGCCAGGACGACGACCTTTGCCTCGGGGGCGCGGGCGACGACTACGTCTCCGGCGACAAGGGGTCGGACACCCTGACTGGCGGCGCGGGCGCGGATATCTTCCACACCTTTGGCGACGCAGGCCTGGACCGCGTGACCGACTTCCGGCTGGCCGAGGGCGACCGGGTGCAACTGGATCCCGGCACGCAATACACGGTCGGCCAGGTGGGCGCGGACACCGTCATCAACATGACCGGGGGCGGCCAGATGCTCCTGGTGGGCGTGCAGATGAGTTCGCTTACGCCAGGCTGGATCTTCGGCGCT
>JAIXTR010000197.1 GCA_027483845.1 Caulobacteraceae bacterium
CACGGCCGGGGACGCAGGTTGTCGGAGGTGGTGCCGGAGTTCGCGGAGCTCGCCGCTGCGGGCCGGAGCGGGGAGGCCGAGGAAGAGATCGACGTCGTCCGGGGCCGCGACAACCGTCGCCTGCGCGTCCGAGCCAGTCAGAGCGAAGGCGGGCTGGTCTTGACCTTCGATGACGTGACCCGGCTGGTCGCCGCGCAGAGGAACGCGGCGTGGCGCGACGTCGCCCGGCGGATCGCCCACGAGATCAAGAACCCGCTTACGCCCATCCAGCTGTCCGCGGAGCGCCTGCGTCGCAAGTATCGCAAGGACATCGCCGAGAGCGAGCTGGAGACGTTCGACCGTTGCACCGACACCATCGTGCGTCAGGTGGGCGATATCGGCCGGATGGTCGACGAGTTCTCCGCCTTCGCGCGAATGCCGGCCCCCAAGTTCGCCAAGCTGGAGGCCGGCGAGCTGGTGCGCGCCGCCGTCTTCGCCCAGCGGGTCGCCAGCCCGGATTTCATCGTCGAGCTGGAAGAAATGTCGGCCGACGCCACGCTCTATGCCGATGGCCGGATGATCGGCCAGGCCCTGACGAACGTGTTGAAGAACGCCGCCGAGGCCGTCGATGCGCGGCTGGCGAAGGCGCCGAGGCCAAAGGGTCGGATCACGGCCCGGCTTATTGTCGAGGACGCGGCGGTGACGATCGAGGTGGAGGACAACGGTGTCGGGCTGCCCGCCAAGGATCGCGACAGGCTGACCGAACCCTATGTGACCACGCGCGAGAAGGGCACCGGCCTCGGCCTGGCGATCGTGAAGCGCATTCTGGAAGACCATGGCGGCGAGCTGGAACTGGCGGACGCGCGACGCGGGAAGGGGGCGCTGGCGATCCTGCGCCTCCCGGCCACGCCGGCGCCGCGCGCGACCAAGCCGGCGGCTGCGGTGACCGCGAAATGAGGAAGACCTGATGGCGGCTGACGTTCTGGTGGTCGATGACGAGGCGGATATCCGCGAACTGGTCGCGGGGATCCTCACCGACGAGGGTTACGACGTTCGCACGGCGAACGACTCCGAGAGCGCACTGGCCGCTGTCCGGGCCCGCAAGCCAGCGCTGCTGATCCTGGATATCTGGATGCAGGGCGGGGGCATGGACGGGCTGGAGCTGCTCGACATGGTCAAGGCGCTCGACGCCGACCTGCCGGTGATCATGATCTCGGGGCACGGCAACATCGAGACGGCCGTCAGCGCGATCAAGCGCGGGGCCTACGAGTTCCTGGAGAAGCCCTTCAAGTCGGATCGCCTGTTGCTGGTGGTCGAGCGCGCGCTCGAGACCACCAACCTGCGCCGCGAGAACCGGCGGCTACGGGCCCAGGCGATCACACCGGAGGGGTTGATCGGCAAGTCCATGGCGGCGCAACAGCTTCGCCAGATGATCGCCAAGCTGGCCGGCGCCAACAGCCGGGTGCTGATTTCCGGCCCGGCCGGGTCCGGGAAGGAGACGGTCGCCCGCCTGATCCACGACGCCAGCCACCGCGCCCGGAACGAGTTCGTGCCCATCGGCGCCGCGGGCATGACGCCCGAGCGTATGGACGTCGAGCTGTTCGGCGAGGAGGGCGCGGGGGGGCGTCCGGCCAAGATCGGGGTGTTCGAGCGTGCCCACGGGGGCACGCTCTATCTGGACGAAGCGGCCGACATGCCGCGCGAAACCCAGGGCCGAATTCTCAGGGTCCTGGTCGAGCAGCGGTTTCGCCGGGTGGGCGGCGACGCCGACGTGCAGGTCGACGTGCGGGTGATCTCGTCGACGTCCAAGGACCTGCGCGAGGAGATCTCGGCCGGACGCTTCCGAGAGGACCTGTTCCACCGGCTGAACGTTGTGCCGGTCAACGTGCCGGGCCTGAGCGAGCGGCGGGAGGATATCCCGGAGCTGATCGAGGACTTCATCGCCCGCATCTGTGAGGCGTCTGGGCTGTCGCGCCGGAAGCTGTCGGATGATGCGCTCGCGATGCTGCAGGTCCGCGCTTGGCCGGGCAACCTGCGCCAGCTGAAGAACAACGTGGAGCGGATGCTGATCCTGGCCTCCGGCTCACCCTCCGACCCGATCACCGCCGACATGTTGCCGCCGGAAGCGTCGGTCAACGATCACGCCACCTCGCTGGGCGCCGAACGGATCATCGCACTGCCGCTGCGCGAGGCGCGCGAGGTGTTCGAGCGGGAGTATCTCAATGCCCAGATGCTCCGCTTCTCGGGCAACATCTCCCGGACCGCGGCTTTCATCGGCATGGAGCGCTCGGCCTTGCACCGCAAACTGAAGTCGCTGGGCCTTTCGGGCGCCCGGTCGCTGGAATCCGAGGACCTCTAGAGAATGGGGCGCATCGCCTATGTGAACGGCCGCTTCGCCCGCCACGCGGAGGCCGTCGTCCATATCGAGGACCGCGGCTATCAGTTCGCGGACGCGGTCTACGAGGTCTGGGCGCTGTTCGACGGTCGGCTGTCCGATCCCGAGGGCCATTTCGTGCGCCTGGAGCGCAGCCTGTCGGAACTGCGCATCGCCATGCCGATGAGCCGCGCGGCTTTGACCATGGTGCTGCGGGAGACGGTGCGCCGCAACCGTATCCGCGAGGGCCTGGTCTATCTGCAGGTGAGCCGGGGAGTAGCGCCGCGCGACCACGCCTTCCCCAATCCGGCCGTGCCGCCGGCGGTCGTGATCACGGTCAGTCGCGTCGACCGGGAGGCCACCGAGGCTCGCGCGGCGAGGGGGGTGTCGGTCGTTACCACGCCGGAGAACCGCTGGGGCCGCTGCGACATAAAGACCGTGGGTCTGCTGCCCAACGCCCTGGCCAAGCAGACGGCGCGAGCCGCCGGCGCGGTCGAAGCCTGGTATGTCGACGACCTGGGTCTGGTAACCGAGGGCGCCTCATCCAACGCCTGGATCGTCGACGCCGACGGCGTTCTGCGCACCCGGGACACCAACGCCAACATCCTCCGCGGGGTCACGCGTCTCAGCCTTCTGGACCTCGCCCGCGAGGCGGGACTGACCGTGGAGGAGCGGCCGTTCACGCCCGACGAAGCCTGCGCGGCGAAGGAGGCGTTCATCACCGGCGCCGGCTCGCTCGTCCTGCCCGTGATCGCGGTGGACGGGCGTCCGGTGGGCGATGGTTCGCCAGGACCGGTGGCGCAGCGGCTCCGTCGCCTCTATATCGAGCGCGCGAAGGCGACGGCGATATAAGTCCAGCCTTCGATTGCAACAGCCGCTGTTTGCGGCTTAGCGTGACCTTGTGTGTGGGCGGATCTTCCGCCCGATCAAAACGAAAAGGCGGAAAGCCGTGAGCGACAAGAAACAGAACCTGCAGGACACCTTCCTCAACAGCGTGCGGAAGTCCAAGACGCCCCTCACCATCTTCCTGGTGAACGGGGTTAAATTGCAGGGCGTGGTGAGCTGGTTCGACAACTTCTGCGTTCTGCTCCGTAGAGACGGGCAGTCGCAGCTCGTCTACAAGCACGCCATCTCCACCATCATGCCGGCCCAGCCTGTGCAGCTATATGAGCCGGCCGACGACGAGGCCGATTGAGCACTTCAAAATCTGTAGACCGTGAGGCGCCTGTCCAGGGCGCCCTGGTGATCCATCCGGACCGGGAGGGCCGCGGTTCCGCGCGCCAGCCCGACGCCCGGCTGGAAGAGGCGGTCGGCCTTGCCCTCGCCCTCGACCTCGAGGTTCGCGAGCGCATGGTGGTAGGCCTGCGACGGCTGACCCCCGCCACCCTGTTCGGCAAGGGCAAGGTGGAGGAGATCCGGGTCCTGATCGAGATCGAGGAGCTGGACGTCGTGGTCGTCGACGACGCGCTGACGCCGGTCCAGCAGCGAAACCTCGAAAAGGCCTGGGGCGCCAAGGTCATCGATCGCACCGGGCTGATCCTCGAGATCTTCGCCCGCCGCGCCCGCACGCGTGAAGGACGTTTGCAGGTTGAACTCGCGCGGCTGAGCTACGAACGGTCGCGCCTCGTCCGCACCTGGACTCACTTGGAACGTCAGCGCGGCGGCTTCGGGGTCATGGGCGGTCCGGGTTAAACCCAGATTGAGACGGACCGTCGCCTGATCGCCGACAAGATCCGCAAGCTGAAGCTGGAACTGGAAGAGGTGCGCCGCACCCGGACGCTGCAGCGCTCGGCCCGGAAGCGCACGCCGTTCCCGACCGTGGCGCTGGTCGGCTACACCAACGCTGGCAAGTCCACGCTGTTCAACCGGCTCACCAACGCCGAGGTGGTGGCGCAGGACATGCTGTTCGCCACCCTGGACCCGACGATCCGGGCGCTGAAGCTGCCTGACGGACGGCCGGCGGTCCTGTCGGACACCGTGGGCTTCATCTCGGACCTGCCCCACGAGCTGGTCGAGGCCTTCCGCGCCACCCTGGAGGAGGTGAAGGAGGCCGACGTGGTCCTGCATGTCCGCGACATCGCCAGCGAGGAATCCAAGGCCCAGGCCGAGGATGTCCGCACGGTGCTGAGCCGGCTGGGCGTCGACATGGACGAGCGCCGCATCGTCGAGGTGTGGAACAAGGCCGATCTGCTGCCGCCCGAAGAGCGGGCCGAGGCCGTGAACGATGCGCGCCGCGCCCATCCCCCCGCCGTCCTGGTGTCGGCGGTGACGGGGCAGGGGTGTGACGACCTGCTCGGCGTCGTCGCGAGCCTCGTGGACGAGGCGCCGCCGGTGGACGTCTATGCGCCGGCTGGCGAGGGGGCGGCGATCGCTTGGCTCTATCGGCACGGTCGGGTAATCGAGCGCAGCGACGGCAAGGACGGGTCCGTCCGTCTCGCCGTCAGCCTTACGGCCCAGGCGCTCGGGCAGTTCGAGCAGCTGTACCCACAGTCCGAGATCCGCGCCCACTGACGCGGGAACGGGTCAGCCGCGTTCGCGCGCCTTGGCCTCGTCCCACAGAGCGTCCATCTCGCTGAGATCCGATTCGTCGGGCGTTTTGCCTCGGGCGGCGAGCTGCGCCTCCACATAGCCGAAGCGACGGACGAACTTCGCGTTCGTTGCGCGGATCGCGTCCTCAGGATCCACGTCCAGGGTTCGCGCGAGGTTGGCGACGACGAACAGCACGTCGCCGATCTCGCCCTTGGCCTTTTCCAGGTCGCCAGCCTCGATCTCGGCCAGCATCTCGCCGACCTCCTCGTGAAGCTTGGCGACGACGTCCTGAACGGTGGGCCAGACGAAGCCGACCGTCGCCGCACGCTTCGACAGCTTCACAGCGCGCGTGAGGCCGGGCAGCCCGACCGGCACATCGGCCAGCAAGCCACCGGGCCGGTCCTTGCCGGCCCGTTCCACCGCCTTCAGCTGCTCCCAGCCCTGCTTTTGGTCGTCGAGCGACGCGTAGGTCTCGTCCCCGAACACATGCGGGTGGCGGCGGATCATC
>JAIXTR010000225.1 GCA_027483845.1 Caulobacteraceae bacterium
AGGAAGTCGCCCGGATCGAGGGCTTCGACGCCCTTCCGGCCCTGCCGCTGCCCGAGATCGCCCGCCCGCCCGGCGGCGCCCTGACCATCCGCCAGCGCCGCATGCGCGACGCCCGCCGGACCATGGCGGCGCGCGGCTACGCCGAGGCGGTGACCTGGAGCTTCATGCGGCGCGAATGGGCCGAGCTGTTCGGCGGCGGCCAGCCCGAGTTGGTGTTGACCAATCCGATCGCCGCCGACCTCTCGACCATGCGGCCTTCGGCGCTCGGCAACCTGATCGATGCGGCGGCCCGTAACGCCCGCAAGGGCTTCGCCGACGCGGCCCTCTTCGAGGTGGGTCCCAACTTCCGCGGCGACCAGCCGGCCGACCAGTGGACCGCGGTCACCGCGCTTCTGGCGCCACACCCGCCGAAGCATTGGACCAAGGCCGGCGGCGACCCGCTGTTCGACCTCAAGGGCGACCTGCTGGCCCTCCTGGACGAACTGGGCGCGCCGACGCTCCAGGTGGTTCAGGGCCAGAGCGCGTCCTGGTGGCACCCCGGCCGCTCGGCCCGTCTCCAGCTCGGCCCCAAGGTGGTGGTGGCCGAGTTCGGCGAACTGCACCCGCGCATCCTCAAGGCCATCGACGCCGATGGCCCCATGCTGGCCTTCGAGCTGAACCTCGACGCCCTGCCCGAGCCCAAGCGCAAGGGCGTGAAGACCAAGCCGGCGCTCGAGCTCTCGCCCCTGATGCCGCTGAAGCGCGACTTCGCCTTCCTCGTGGGCGCCGACACCCCCGCCGGCGATCTGGTCCGGCCGATCCTGGGAGCCGACAAGGCCCTGATCGCCGACGCGCGCATCTTCGACGTCTACGCCGGCCAGGGCGTGCCGGAGGGCCAGAAGTCCGTCGCCGTGGAGGTCGTCATCCAGCCGCGGGAGAAGACCCTCACCGACGGCGAGATCGAGGCGCTGTCGGGCCGGATCCTGGCGGCGGCTGAGAAGGCGGTCGGGGCCAAACTCAGGGGCTGATCGCCAGCCACAGGTCGTGTGGCCCGACGCCCGGTCCCATCGCACCCGGCGTCGGGTCGTATGACCCGCATACGACTGGAGTCCAATTGATGGACGCAGCTTGAGCGCACTACCTGGGCCCCTCGTTTCGAGGAGGGTGTGCGGTGGATACTTCAGTGACGTCGGCGAAGCTTCGCCTGGGTTTCGTGGCCCTGGCCGCGAGCGTCTTGCTCAGCGCCGGTCCGGCGGCGGCCGCCATCACCTGGTTCGCGCCGGTGGACAGCACGGGCAAGAGTAGCGACGTGATCACCACGGGGGAACTGCTCAACGCCCAGACCTTCAGCGCCACGACGACCGTCAATGGCGTGACCTTCGAGAACGTCGGCCTCGGCTATCCGAACGCGGTGAACTACGGGGTCCTGTCCAACTACGGGCAGTTCACGCCGGACTGGGATCCGGAGTACCGCACCCTCCTGGCGACGACGGCGTACTTCGTGCTTCCCACGCAGGTCGGGTTGGAACTCGGCACGCTCGCGGCGGGCAAGTACATGATGCAACTTTTCCTGCCGCAGTGGGACGCCAACTGGGCGACGGCCTTCTCGCTCAACGGCGTCTATTCCGCGCCGGTCCAGGCCGGCGGTAAGCTCGCCGGCGGCCCGAACTACCCGGGACGCTCGATGCCGCAGTGGGTGAAGGTGGAGTTCGATGCGGATGGCGCCACGGACTTCACGGTCGTGACCGAGGGCGTGACCCGCTACCAGCTGCTGTCCGCCTTCCAACTCCGGACCGTGCCGTCGAGCCCGGCCGCGGTGCCCGAGCCCTCCACCTGGGCGATGATGATCCTGGGCTTTGGCCTGGCAGGCGCGGCGTGTCGCCGGCGTCGGATTGAGGCCGCCGCGGCCTGACGCGAGGGCGGCATCGCCCAAGCGCCACCGGGCTGGCTATTCCGGTCCGTTGAGGGTTTGATCCATCGAATGGATGGGCCGCTCTCGCAAGCCGCGTT
The DNA here is from genome assembly GCA_027483845.1 of Caulobacteraceae bacterium. Taxonomy (GTDB): domain Bacteria; phylum Pseudomonadota; class Alphaproteobacteria; order Caulobacterales; family Caulobacteraceae; genus Phenylobacterium. The sequence continues at coordinate 1,990 of JAIXTR010000225.1, forward strand.
GGACCTGCTGCTCAGGGGCGGCGTGGTGATGCTGTGCCTGATGATCGGCGCCGGCCTGCTGCGGGATCGACCGACGGCTCCGGCCATCCGACTGGGAGCCCTGTTCGCAATCGGCGCCGGGGCCTACGCCGTCTGCTCGACGCCCGGATTCCACGCCGGCGCGGGCCTGTGGGCGGCGCCGTTCCTGGCGCTCGCGGTCGGCAACAACCTGGTCTTCTGGCTGTTCGCGCGGGCGGTGTTCGACGATGGCTTCAAGCCGTCCTGCATCTATGCCGCGCCCTGGGCGGTGCTGGCCTTCCTCGGCGTGGCCGGCGGCCTGAACTGGACGGCGGGTTGGCCCGGCCTGCAGCGCGGCGTCGGGCTGTTCATCTGCCTGCAAGCCATCCTGTTCGCGGGGCTGGCCATCGTCCAGACCTGCGCGTCGTGGCACTCGGACCTGGTGGAACCCCGGCGGCGGCTGCGGGTGTTCATCGTCGCGGGCTCGGCAGCGCACATCGTGCTGACGGCCATGGCCGGCCTGTCACCGCGGCTGGACATGACGCCGCTGGCGCGTCTGGCCGACGCCGCCGCCCTGGCGCTGATCGCCGCCACCGTGGCCTGGAGCCTGGTGCGCGTGTCCGCCAACGGACTGCTGGCCGAGGCGGGCCAGGCCGGCCTCCGCCTGGCCGCCTCCCAACCCCGTGTCGTCGCCGAGGACGTGGGCCTGCAGCAGCGTCTGAACCGGCTGATGACCGACGGCCGGGCCTATCGCGACGATGGCCTGACGATCGGCCGGCTGGCGCACGATCTGGGCGTCCCGGAATACCGCCTGCGCAGGGTCATCAACCAGGGCCTGGGACAACGGAACTTCGCCGCTTACCTCAACAGCCAGCGGATCGCCGAGGCCAAGGCGGCGTTGGCCGATCGGACCCAGGACGAGGTGCCGATCCTGACTATCGCCCTGGATGCGGGGTTTGGCTCGCTCGGCCCCTTCAACCGCGCCTTCAAGGCCGAAACGGGCATGACGCCGAGCGAGTACCGGCGCGGGGCGATGGACGAGGGCCAACAGGCGTCAGCCGCTTAGTCCCGAAATCGGCTCGCCGGATTTGAAGATCGGCGGGCCGGCGACCGGCGGGTCGGGCAGTCGGAGGCATCGGGACGATTTCCCGTCGCCAGGACCCACGCCATGACCTTCCGCGCCGCCACACTCGCCTTCGCCCTCGCCGCCGTGCCCCTGTCGGCCTGCAGCGGCGTCCTCAATCTTCCCCGCGCCGCCGCCACATCGGTCCACCTGGTCAGCCACCAGCTCTGCTCGGCCGCCTTCGTCAGCGGGGTCGACCCGGAGCGCTACTACCGCGAGGCGCTGGCGTCCGAGGTGGCGCCGGTCAGCGGCCTGCTCAGCCACCACATCGACCGGGACAAGCGCGAGGTCACCGCCAGCTTCGCCGGCATGGTCCACAGCCGCGCCGTCTTCCGGGGCGACACCGGCTGCATCGTCCAGCAAGGACCCCTGCCCCCCGCACCGGACGATCCGGGCCCGCGCGCGCCAAGCCTTCTGCCGCCGATCGCCGGCCCCGACATCGTCGCGCCGTCCGATCCCGCGGTCGCGGCGGCCCTCGACCGTGCTTTCGCGGAGACCCCCACGCCGCCGCATCGCGCCACCAAGGCCATCGTCATCGTCCAGGACGGGCGGGTGATCGCCGAGCGCTACGCCCCGGGCTACGGCCCCCGGACCCCGATCCATGGCTGGTCGATGAGCAAGTCGGCGACCAATGCGCTGCTGGGGGTGTTGGTCCGCCAGGGTCGCCTCGACATGACGGCGCCCGCGCCCGTCGCCGCCTGGGCCGATCCCGCCAATCCGCGCCACGCGATCACGCCCGACAACCTGTTGCGCATGACCAGCGGGCTAAAGGCCGGGCAGTCGCTGAACTCGAGCTGGAAGAGCGCCTTCGACCCCTCGGCCCAGATGCTCTTCGCCGCGCCCGACATGGCCCGCGCCGTGGAGGCCTCGCCCGTGATCGCTCCGCCCGGCGCGCGCTTCAACTATGCCGACGCCAACACTCAAATTCTGTCGCGCATCGTCCGTGACAAGGTCGGCGGCACGGGTCAGGCGGTGCTGGAATTCTCGCGCCGTGAGCTGTTCGACAAGCTGGGCATGGAGCACGTTGTTTTCGAGCAGGACGCCACGGGCGCGCCGATCGGAGGCAGCCACATGTGGGCGACGCCGCGCGACTGGGCGCGGCTGGGCCTGCTGTACCTCGGGGATGGCGTCGTCGGCGGCGAGCGCATCCTGCCCGCGGGTTGGGTCGACTATTCGGCGCGGCTCACGCCTGGCAGCGACATCTACGGCTATGGCGCCGGCTTCTGGACCAACCGCGGCGGGCCCTCCGGCGCCGCCAACCGGCCGCATATTCCGGCCGACGCCTTCATGGCCCGCGGCAACCACGGCCAGTACACCCTCGTCATCCCCTCCCGCCGGATGGTGATCGTGCGCATGGGCGACGCCTACACGCGCTACGGCGATATCCAGGCCGTCGACCGGCTGGTGGGCGAGGTGCTCGCGGCGGTGAGTTGATAAGCGCCAAGCCGATGCGATTCCGGCGATGATGATCGTCGGTTTCGGCTTAGCTGGCGCGGCCCAGCGGCGTCACCGCCGCCGGGTCCTTTGCCCCTAGAACGGCAGGATGTTGCGCTTCCGGGTGTAGGCCAGGTAGCCGATGTTGGCGCCCAGCCGCAGGCCCACGCCGGCGCGGATCGGCGCCAGGGTGATGTCCTCAGCGCGCTGGTAGTTCACGCCCAAGCCGCCCACCAGATAGGCCGTGCCCTCCACGCCCGGGAAGCGCTGGTAGATCAGCTCGGGGACCTGCAGGTTGTAGCAGAGGGTGAAGACGCGGCTGGCGTTGCCGCCCCAGTCCCAGCCGATCGACGGACCTTGCCAGAAGACCTCCATCGGCTGGCGGTCCTTCATGTACATCAGGCCTCGGCCGTAGCGCAGACCCAGCACAAAGGACCCCGAGCCTTCCTCGCCCGCGATGTAGGCCGTCGGCCGGCCATTGTTCGCGAACAGGCGCTCGACAGCGGCGCCCGCCGCCTCGGCCGTAACGCCCATGAAATCCGAGACGTTGTTGACGATCTCGTCCTGGCTGTAGGTCGCAGGTCCAGCCGTTTGGTACGACGGCTGCGAGTTCGGCGGCGGCGGGGCTTCGGCCGGCGGAAGCTGGGTCGGCTGTTGCGCGTGCGCCACCGTGGGCAGGATCAGCGACGGCGCGGTCAGGGTGACCAGGCCGGAGGCCAGCAGTTTGCGTCGGTCCATGGCGGTTCTTCGCCTCCCAGAACATGAATCAGGGCGCCCGCCCGACCCCTGGATGCCGCCTGCGGCCTTAATGGGACATTAACCACGTTAAACCCGCGGCATCGGGCCGACCTTTGTTGCGCCGCGAGATGTGGTAGACGCACGCAGCCATGACCACACCTCTGTCCCGCATCCGCAACTTCTCGATCGTCGCGCACATCGACCACGGCAAGTCCACGCTCTCCGACCGCCTGATCCAGGAAACGGGGGCGCTCACCAAGCGCGAGATGACCGAGCAGGTGCTCGACAACATGGAGATCGAGCGGGAACGCGGGATCACCATCAAGGCGCAGACCGTGCGCCTCTCCTACCGGGCCGACGACGGCGAGGACTATGTCCTCAACCTGATGGACACGCCCGGGCACGTGGACTTCGCCTACGAGGTCTCGCGCAGCCTGGCCGCTTGCGAGGGCTCGATCCTGGTGGTCGATGCCAGCCAGGGCGTGGAGGCCCAGACCCTGGCCAACGTCTATCAGGCCATCGACAACAATCACGAGATCGTCACGGTCCTGAACAAGGTCGATCTGCCGGCCGCAGAACCCG
>JAIXTR010000677.1 GCA_027483845.1 Caulobacteraceae bacterium
CCATCGGGCTGAAGGACGGCACCGAAGCCTGGAGCATGCAGGCCACGGCCAACGACATCTTCACCATCGGCTGCGGCCCGAACCCGGCGGCCGACCGGCTGAACTGCGTCAAGGACACGGTCTTCCGCGATGTGGACTTCGGCGCCTCGACGGTGCTGGCCAAGCTGGCGAACGGGCGCGAGCTGCTGCTGGCGGGCCAGAAGTCCGGCACCCTGTGGGCGCTGGAGCCGGAGACGGGCAAGGTGGTCTGGCGGCGCGACCTCGGCGCGGGCGGTCCGATGGGCGGCATCCACTGGGGCATCGCCTTCGAGAACGACCTGATCTACGCGCCGATCTCCAACGTCGGCCGGCCGCTGCCGGGCCAGCCCGCCTTCGATCCCAAGCTGCAGATCGGCATGTACGCGGTGGACGCCAACACCGGCGAGATCCGCTGGCACTACACGGTCAAGGCCGACTGCGCCGGCGACCGGGCCAAGAAGGCGCCCCGCTGCGAGCGGGTCTACGGCTTCTCGGGGGCGCCGACGATCATCGACGGGACGGTGCTGCAGGGCAGCCTGGACGGGCGGCTCTTCGCCCTGGACGGCAAGACCGGAGCCGAACTCTGGCGCTACGACGCCCTGCGCCCGTTCGAGACCCTGAACGGGGTGGCGGCCAAGGGCGGCGCGTTCGACGCGGTGTCCATCGTCGGCGTCAACGGCCTGGTCCTGGCCGGGTCGGGCTACGGCATGTTCGGCCAGGCGGAGGGCAACGTCCTGCTGGCCTTCAAGCCCAAGTAGCCGAGGTCATCGGCAGGCGCCGAACCGCCCGCGGTCCAGGTGCAGGTGGTCGCGGTGCGCGGCGTTGTAGTCGGGGCTGAGCACCGCCCGGAACCACGGACAGGCGCCGTCGCGCACCTGGCGCAGGAACCGGCCCTCGGCGCCGGTGTCGCGGAAGTCGTTCAGGACGCTGACCCGCCGCCCTGACTCCGTCCGGAAGGCCGCGACGTCCAGGGCGTTGGCGAAGGCGTGCTCGCTGCGCCGCCCGGTGGCGCGGCCATAGACGTTGCGGCAGGCGTAGGTGCCGTAATGGTCGATCCGCGCAATGGGCTCCCCCAGCTCGGCGAGCGCCGCGGGTTGCACCGCATGACGGGTCCAGAAGGCGTAGGCCAGCGCCTGCGGGCAGGTCATCACCGGCGAGGCGGGCGACAGCAGCTGGCCCGGCAGGCGAACGGTGTCGCGGGTCGCGCAGTCGCCGGCGTCCCGGTCGGGCTCCTCCACGACGCGCACGCCGCCAGTGGCCAGCACGACCCGGCACTGGCGCGGATCGGCGGCGGCTCGGGCGAACTTCATCCCGGTGGCCATCCCCACCGGCTGGTCGAGCCGCAGCGGCGTCCACGGCAGGTCCTCGGCCGGGGCCCAGCGCGCCACCGCCACGCCCAGCAGCAGGGCGACGAGGACCAGATCCAGGAGGACCGCCAAGAGCCCAACGAAGGCGAGCGCGTCCGGCGAGGCGGGCGTCAGACGGAAGGCGGGCGGGACCACCTGTCGGAAATGGCGGGGCCGCCTTGCGGTTCAACCCGGGAGCGTCGAGGATTGATTAATAGGGGAGCGTTTTCAGCATGCGGACCATGGGACGGATCGGCCTGGGCGTTGTGGCCGTCATTCTGGTGCTGGCCGCTGTGGTGCTGGGCCGGACCTTCGCCGCAACGCCACCCACGTCCGGCGACGTGAGCGGGATCACGGTCGCTGCCCCGCTGACGGTGGACGTGACCGGCGCGGCCCAACGCCTGAGCCAGGCCATCCAGATCCCCACCGTCCGCCACCAGGACCCGGCCGAGGGCGTGGACGCGGAGTGGACCCGGCTGCACGCCCTGCTGGCGGCCAACTATCCAGCCGCCCACGCCGCCATGCGCCGCGAGGAGCTGGCCAGCCGGACCCTCGTCTACACCTGGCCCGGGACCGACGGCCGCCTGGCCCCCATCGTGCTGATGGCCCACCAGGACGTCGTGCCGGTGACGCCCGGGACCGAGGCCGATTGGACGCATCCGCCGTTCGGCGGCGTCATCGCCGACGGCGCGGTGTGGGGTCGCGGCGCGATCGACGACAAGGGCTCGCTGGTCGGCATCTTCGAGGCCGTGGAGCTGCTGGCGAAGCAGGGCTTCCAGCCTCGGCGCACCGTCATGGTGGTGTCCGGCGGCGACGAGGAGGTCATCGGCCAGGGCGCCCGCGCCGCCGCCGCCCTGTTTAAGGCGCGGGGCATCAAGGCGGAGTTCGTACTCGACGAGGGCATGGCCGTCATAAGCGACAACCCGATCAGCGGCGGTCGGGTGGCGATCATCGGCACGGCCGAGAAAGGCTATGGCACTCTACGTGTCACCGCCAAGGCGCCGGGCGGCCACTCCTCGGCCCCGCCGGCCGACGGCGGCGGCGTGGCGGTGCTGTCGCGGGCGGTCGCGGCGATCGCCGACGACCCCTTCCCCCTGGCCTTCACGGGCCCCGGCGCGGACATGGTCAAGTCGCTGGCGCCCGAGGCGCCGTTCGTCGTCCGGATGGCGGTCGCCAACGAATGGCTTTTCGGCCGGCTGCTGGCGGGCCAAGCCGCGGCGACGCCCGCGGGCGCGGCGCTGCTTCACACCACCATCGCGCCCACCATGCTGAAGGGCAGTCCGAAGGAGAACGTGCTGCCGCAAGACGCCACGGCCTGGATCAACTATCGCATCGCCCCGGGCGACACCTCGGCCACGGTGATGACGCGGGCGAAGGCGGCGGTGGGCGCCCTCCCCGTCACGCTGGCCTGGAACGCGCCGCCCAACGAACCGTCCCCCGTCTCGTCCACGAGTTCGTGGGGCTGGAAGGTCGTGGCGGCCACCGCCAGCGCCGTGGCCGATGCGCCCGTGGCCCCCAGCCTCGTGACCGCCGGCACCGACAGCCGCTTCCTCACCCCCGTGGCCAAGGACGTCTATCGCTTTCAGCCGCTGGAGATGTCGCTCAAGGAAACCGCGATGATCCACGGCACGAACGAGCACATGACCCTCAAGAACCTGGAGAAGATGGTCCAGTTCTACGCCCGCCTCGTGGTCACTGCGGCACAGTAAGCACGATTGTGGCGCCTTGCCCGCTTGCCGTTCGCCGCGCGGACCAATAGCTGTTGGGGGAAGACACACGCGCCGCCCGTTCGCGGCGACAAGACAAGGCTGCCCCATATGCTGAGCTGGACGTCCTACCGGAACGACGAAGACGACGACGACGATAAGGGCCGCCTGCCCGACATGCCGATGACGGCCGGTCCGGTTCAGAACGCGCTGTTCAAGTCCCGCACCGTGCTGATCTTCGGCGAGATCGACATGCGGTTGGCCGAGCGCGTCACCGCGCAGATCACCGCCTTCGCCAGCGAGAGCGACAAGCCGATCCGCGTGATCATCAACTCGCCCGGCGGCCACGTGGAAAGCGGCGACACCATCCACGACATGATCCGCTTCTGCGGCGCGGACGTGAAGGTCATCGGCACCGGCTGGGTCGCCTCGGCCGGCGCGCACATCTTCCTGGGCGCCAAGAAGGAAAACCGCTTCTGCCTGCCCAACACCCGCTTCCTGCTGCACCAGCCGGCCGGCGGCGTGCGCGGCCAAGCCTCGGACATCGAGATCGAGGCGGAAGAGATCATCAAGATGCAGGACCGCCTGAACCGGGTGATCGCCCGCGAGACCGGCCAGACCTTCGAGAAGGTCGTCAAGGACACCCAGCGGAACTTCTGGATGGGCGCCGAGGAAGCCGTGGCCTACGGCCTCGTCTCGAAGGTCGTCTACGACGCCAGCGACGTCTGAGGCGATGGCGTCGCCGTGGTGGCGGGGGGCGATCCTATACCACGTCTATGTCCGTAGCTTCTTCGACTCCAACGGCGACGGCCATGGCGACCTTCCCGGCGTCATGGCCAAGCTGGACTACATCCAGAGCCTGGGCGTCGACGGCCTCTGGCTGTCGCCGATCCACCCGTCGCCCAACCGCGACTGGGGCTACGACATCGCCGACTTCGAGGGAATCCAGGCCGACTATGGGACGCTGGAGGATTTCCAGGCGCTGCTGGACGCCGCGCATGAGCGCGGCCTCAAGGTCGTCCTTGACGAGGTGCTCAGCCACACGTCCGACGTCCATCCCTGGTTCGTCGAAAGCCTGACCGGCGGCCGCGACGGCCCCAAGGCCGATTGGTACGTCTGGGCCGATCCGCAAGCCGACGGCACGGCGCCCAACAACTGGCTCAGCGTGTTTGGCGGCCCGGCCTGGGCCTACCAGCCGGCGCGGCGGCAGCACTATCACCACAAGTTCCTGCGCCAGCAGCCCAAGCTGAATTGGCGCGATCCCGGCGCGCGCGAGGCGGCGCTAGCGGTGCTGGACCACTGGCTGGACAAGGGCGTCGACGGGTTTCGCCTGGATGTCGCCGGCACCTTCCTGCACGACGCGGCGCTGACGCCCAACCCGCCCGTCCCGCCGGACCAGCGGACCGGCTACAACTGGTCCCACGCCGGCAACCTCCAGCTCCACTGGCACGACTCGAACCTGGAGGAGAACGTCGAGACCCTCGACCTCATCCGCCGGCGCGTGGACGCCTATCCCGACCGCTTCGTGTTCGGCGAGTTCTCGGAGGAAGAGGCCCGCTGCGGCGCCTATCTCTCGCCGGCCGAGGGCCTGCACTCCGGCTACACCTTCGTCATGCTGCTGGCGCGCAAGCTGGAGGCGTCGTTCGTCACCAGCCACTTCGAGACGCTGGCCGACTATCCCGACCACTGGCCGACCATCAGCTTCTCCAACCACGACGTGCCGCGCACCGTCAGCCGCCTGGGCGGCAAGGACGCCTCGCCCGAGCTGGCCAAGATGCTGTTCGCCCTGCTGATCAGCCTGAAGGGCACCACCCTCATCTACCAGGGCGAGGAGTTGGGCCTGCCGCAGGCCAGCCTGACCCGCGATCAGCTGCGCGATCCGGTGGGCGACCTCTACTGGCCCTATGACGGCGGCCGGGATGGCTGCCGCACGCCCATGCCCTGGACGGCCGGGGCCCAGATGGGGTTCACGGACGGCGAGCCCTGGCTGCCGCTGGCGGTCGAACATCGCGGCCTGTCGGTCGAGGAGCAGGGCGAGGACCCGGATTCCGCGCTGGTGTTCTCCCGCGAGATGATCGGCTTCCGCAAGGCGACCCCGGCGCTGTCGCGCGGGGACATCGCGTTCGTCCAGACGCCGGAGCCCGTGGTGGCGTTCGTCCGTCGCCATGACGGGGAGGAGGTGCTGTGCGTCTTCAACTTTGGCGACACGCCCCAGGTGTTCGCGCACCCGTCGCTGGAACGGGCGGAGCTGTTGCCCCTCCGCACGGGCGAGGCGGACCTGCGCGGCGGGTCGGTGGGCCTATCGCCGCACGCGGCGTGCTTCCTGCGGCGCGTCTAGGCGGCTAAAACACCCGCATGCCTGATGGAGACACGCGCGCCGCCCGCGCAGACCCCCGGTTCGGCCACGGCTTTCTGACCGACACCTGGTATCTCGTGGCGCTCTCCGGCGACCTGAAGCCGGGCAAGCTCATCCATGTCGATCTGCTGGGCGAACCGATCGCCCTGGGACGGGCAAAAGCCGGCCAGCTTTTCGCCCTGCGTGACGTCTGTCCGCACCGCGCCGCGCCGCTGTCCGCCGGACGGTTTCATCAGGACGCCCTGGGCGTCGAGACGGTGGCCTGCCCGTATCACGGCTGGCGCTTCCGCGCCGACGGCGCCTGCGCGGCGATCCCGTCCTTGACTGCCGACCAGGCGATGGACGTGGGCCGGATCCAGGTCCGGCGCTATCCAGTGGCCGAGAGCCAGGGGATGGTCTTCGTCTGGATGGGCGCGACCCCGCTGGGCGAGCCGGACCAGCCGCCGCCGCAGTTCCCCGGCGTGGTCGGCGGCGGGCCGAAGCTGGTGGACCGCATGGTCTTCGACGCCCACATCGATCAGGCCGTGGTCGGGCTGATGGATCCGGCCCACGGCCCTTATGTTCACCGCCAGTGGTGGTGGCGGACCGCCGGCAGCGAGCACGACAAGCAGAAGCGGTTCGAACCGCGCGAGCAGGGCTTCGCGATGGTCCGCCACGCGCCCTCCAGCAACAGTCGCGCCTACGCCATCCTCGGCGGGCGGCCCGAGACGGAGATCGTCTTCCGCCTGCCGGGCCTGCGGTGGGAGCATGTGACGGTCGGCCGACGCCAGGTGCTGTCGCTGACCTGCCTGACGCCGCTGGATGCGAGGCGGACGCAGATCACCCAGATCGCCTGGTCCGACCACCCGGCGTTCGCGCTCCTGAAGCCGGTGATCGCCCGCATGGCCCGCACCTTCCTGCGCCAGGACGGTGACATGGTGCGACTTCAGAACCAGGGGCTGAAGCACGACCCCACCTTGCTGTGGATCGACGACGCCGACCGCCAGGCCAAGTGGTATCAGGCGCTGAAGCGCGAGTGGATCGCCAGCCGACGCGACGGGCGGCCCTTCGTCAATCCGGTGGAGCCGGCGACCCTGCGCTGGCGCTCCTAGGTCTTCGTCGGCTCGCCCAGGAAGATCACCTTCGTCCCCTTCTCGACCGCCTTGGAAAGCTGGACGGCGTCCCAGTTGGTCAGGCGCACGCAGCCATGGCTGGCGGTCTTGCC
>JAIXTR010000594.1 GCA_027483845.1 Caulobacteraceae bacterium
ACGTTCTCGGCCCAGACCCTGGCGCGAACCAAGGAGTTCGGCATGTTGCGCCACATCGGCGTGTTGCGACGACAGATCGTCGCCATGCTGGCGATCGAGGGCGCGCTGCTGGGCGCGGTGGGCGTGGTCGTTGGCCTGGGTCTGGGCCTGGCGATGAGCCAGGTGTTGATCCACGTTGTGAACCCGCAGTCGTTTCACTGGACCCTCGAGACGCGGCTGCCGCTTGGCCTGTTCGCCAGTCTCGCCGTGGCCCTGGTCGTCGCCGGGGCCGTGACAGCCGTCCTGGCCGGGCGCCAGGCGCTGTCGGTCGATGCGGTCCGCGCCGTGCGGGAGGATTGGTGATGTGGCGGATGTTGCGTTCGACCGCCCTGGCCTGGATGGCCTTCCTGCTGGTCGCTGCGGTGCCGGCGTTGCCGCCGACCGTCTACGCGCCGGTGCGTCCCGGCACGGCCCTGACCTTTCCCCGGGACCACGGCGCCCACCCCGATTTTAGGACGGAGTGGTGGTACATCACTGGCTGGCTCAAGACCGCTGACGGACGCGATCTGGGGTTCCAGGTGACATTCTTCCGGAGCCGCCTGCCGGTAGATCCGGCCAACCCCAGCGCCTTCTCGCCCGGCCAGATCCTCTTTGCGCACGCGGGCCTTTCCGACCCGGCGGCCGGCCGGCTCCTGCACGACGGACGGATCGCCCGGCAAGGGCTGGGGCTGGCCGAGGCGTCGACGTCGGACGCCGACGTCCGCATCGACGACTGGCGGCTGCGCCGCGCGCCGGACGGCCGGTTTACGGCCCGGGCGGCCGCCCGCGACTTCGCCCTAGATCTGGTGTTCGCGCCCACCCAGTCGGTGCTGTTGCAGGGCGACCGCGGCTTCAGTCGCAAGGGGCCCGGCGCGGGGCAGGCCAGCCACTACTACAGTCTGCCGCATCTGAAGGTGTCCGGCGTCGTGACGCGCGGCGGGCGGCGTGTGCCCGTGACCGGGGCCGCCTGGCTCGACCATGAATGGTCCTCGACGCTCTTGGACCCAAAGGCGGTCGGCTGGGACTGGGTTGGCCTCAACCTCGACGATGGCGGCGCCCTGACCGCCTTCCAGGTGCGCGATCGCGGCGGTCGGGCGATCTGGGCCGGCGGCTCGCTTCGGTCAGCCAATGGCAGTCTCCGGACCCTTGGCCCTGGCGACGTGGCGTTCGGCGCCGAGCGGCTGTGGAAATCGCCCCGGACCGGCGGGCGCTACCCGGTGGCGCGGACGGTCACCGTGCAGACGGCCAAAGGGCCGCGCCGCTTCCCGCTGACCCCGCTGTTCGACGACCAGGAGATCGATAGCCGGCAGACCGGCGGCCCGGTCTATTGGGAGGGGGCCGTCCGCACGCCGGGCGGTCGCGGGTACCTCGAACTCACCGGATATGTCGCGCCGCTGGCGCTGTGATCAGGCTGACGCGGCGCGGTCTGACCCTGCGTCAGCGCGGGCCCGCTTTTGCTTGACGGCCTAGGCGCTCGGCGTGCGCACTACCCCTTCATCGGGGACGCGCCATGCGCCCCCGCCCACCAAGGCGGAAGGGGCCGTATCCGGTCATGCTGACAGTTCATCACCTTCGGGTTTCGCAGTCCGAGCGGATCGTCTGGCTCTGCGAGGAACTGGGCCTGGACTACGTGCTCAAGATCTACGACCGGCGCGCGGACAATCGGCTCGCGCCCGATGAATACAAGGCGCTGCACCCGATGGGGATCGCGCCCGTGATCACTGACGGCGACCTCGTCCTGGGCGAGAGCGGCGCGATCTGCGACTACATCTGCGGTCGCTATGGCGACGGGCGTCTGACGCCCAAGCCGGAGGACCCGGACTTCGCAGACCACCTTTTCTGGTTCCACTGGTCCAACGGCACCTTCATGGCGACCCTGATGATGCAGCTGGTGCTGGGCGCCAACGGGGACAGCAATCCGGCCTCGCCTTTCGTGGCGGATCGCAGCCGCCGCGGCTGGGAGATGATCGAGGCCCGGCTGGGCGAGGCGCCGTTCTTCGGCGGGCGCAACCTGACCACCGCCGACATCATGATGGTCTATTGCGTCACCACCAGCCGCGCGTTCCGCGGGACGGCCCTGGACGGCTATCCCAATCTCAAAGCCTACCTTCAGCGCATCGGGGAGCGTCCGGCCTATGCGCGAGCGATGGCCAAGGCCGAACCGGGCATGACCCCGATGCTGGGCTGATCGGGCATGGCGGGACGAGTCAAAGGCAAGGTGGCGCTGGTGTCCGGCGGCGCCTCGGGGCTTGGTGCGGAGAGCGGCCGTCGGCTGGCGCGCGAGGGCGCCCGTGTGATGCTGACCGACGTCGCCCACGATCGCGGCCAGGCGGTGGCGGACGAGATCCTGGCTGAGGGCGGCGAGGCGGCGTTCCTGCCGCATGACGTGACGGATGAGGCGCAGTGGATTGAGACGATCCAGGCCACTGTGGCGCGTTTCGGCCGACTGGACGTGCTGGTGAATTCGGCCGGGATCGGCGGCGGGGAGCCGCTGCTTGAGGCCACCCTCGAGGGCTGGCGGCGGGTGACCGGCATCAATCTCGACGGGACGTTCCTGGGCGTCCGGCACGCCGCGCCGGCCATGATCGCCGGCGGCGGAGGTTCGATCATCAACCTGTCCTCGATCCTGGGGAAGGTCGGGTTTCCCGGCGCGGCGGCCTACTGCGCCTCGAAAGGCGGGGTGGCGCTGCTGACCAAGGCGGCTGCGCTGGAACTGGCCGCGACGGGCGTGCGGGTGAATTCCGTGCATCCCGGCTTCATCGAGACGCCGATGGTCGCCGAGGCCCTGCATGCGTCCGAGAACGGGAACGAGATGCGGGACATGCTGATCTCGCGTCATGCGCTGGGACGACTGGGCGCGCCACGGGAGATCGCCGACGCCATCGTCTTCCTGGCCTCCGACGAGTCCAGCTTCATGACCGGCGCCGAGCTGGTGATCGATGGCGGCTACACGGCGGCCTAGCCCGCTAGGCTGCTGGCATTCTCCATAGAGAATATCATTCCGTCTGGCGAAAATCGCTTGGCGTGGATTGCGCCTGGCAACATGGTCGCCGGCAAAACAAAGGGAGGATCGCATGGCGGCGTTTGATCTGGTCGTGCGGGGCGGCACGCTTTTCGACGGAACCGGCGCGGCGCCGGTCGTCGCCGATGTCGGTGTCCGGGACGGGCGCATCGTCGCCGTCGGCCAGGGCCTTGCCATCGGTCGCGAGGAAATCGACGCCACGGGCCTGATGGTCACGCCAGGCTGGGTGGACATCCACACGCACTACGACGGCCAGATCACCTGGGACTCGCGGATGACCCCGTCCTCCACCCTGGGCGCCACCACCGTCGTCGCGGGCAACTGCGGCGTCGGGTTCGCGCCGGTGCGCAAGGGCGACGAGGACACGCTGATCCGGCTCATGGAAGGCGTCGAGGACATTCCGGGCGCGGCCCTGCACGAGGGTCTGTCGTGGGAATGGGAGAGCTTCGACGAGTACATGACGGCCGTCGAGCGTCTGCCGCACGACATCGATGTCGCGGTCCAGCTGCCGCACGGCGCGCTGCGGGTCTATGTGATGGGCGAGCGCGGCGCCAACCGTGAGCCGGCGACGCCGGACGAGACCGCCCGCATGCGCGAGCTGACCCGCGACGCCATTAAGGCCGGCGCTTTGGGATTCTCGACCACCCGCACGATGGTGCATCGGACCGCCGATGGCGATCTCACCCCCACGGTCGGCGCGGCGCGCGCCGAGATGGAGGCCATCGCCCAGGGCCTAGCCGACGCCGGATCGGGCGTGCTGCAGTGGGTCAGCGACTTCCAGGACATGGACGGCGAGTTCCAGCTGATTCAGGACCTGACCCGCATCGCCGGCCAGCCGCTGAGCTTCTCGATGGTCCAGGCCGATGTCATTCCCGATCAGTGGCGCGAACTGACCCGTCGACTCGACGTGGCGGTCGAAGAGGGCTTCCCGCTCAAGGCCCAGATCGCCGGCCGGCCAGTGGGGCTGATGCTGGGCTTGCAGGGGTCGGCCCACCCGTTCATCAGCCGCCCCTCCTTCCAGGAGATCGCCGACAAACCGCTGGCCGAGAAGGTGGCCGCCATGCGCGACCCGGCCTTCCGCGCCCGACTGATCGCCGAAGCCCCGGCCAAGGGCCACCCGTTCATCAACTCCCTCGCGGGCGCCTATCACAAGATGTACGCCATCGACGGCGACGCCGTGGACTATGAGCCCGATCCGGCCACCAGCCTGGGCGCGCGGGCCAAGGCCCTGGGCGTCCATCCGGACGAGCTGATCTATGACGCCCTGATCGCCGACGAGGGCCGGGCGTTCCTGTTCTTTCCGATGCACAACTACGTCGAGGGCAGCCTCGACAACGTTCGCGCGATGATCGCCAACCCGAACACCCTGTCCGGGCTCTCCGACGGCGGGGCCCATGTGGGCGCCATCTGCGACGTCAGCCTGCCGACCTTCATGCTCACCTACTGGTGCCGCGACCGCACCCGAGGGCCGGGCTTCGGCCTCGCCGAGACGATCCGCGCCCAGACCAAGGACACAGCCGAGGCTGTGGGGCTGAACGACCGGGGCATCATCGCGCCCGGGTATCTGGCCGACCTCAACGTCATCGACTTCGAACGCCTGCGACTGAAGGCGCCGTACATGGTCTACGACCTGCCCACGGGCGCGCGCCGGTTGATGCAGGACGCCGAGGGCTACGTCGCCACGATCAAGTCCGGGGCGGTGATCTACCGCGAGGGTCAGCCGACCGGCGCGTTGCCGGGCAAGTTGGTCCGCGGTCGCCAGCCGGCGCCGCAGGCCATGGCCGCGGAGTAGAGCTTTGGTTCCCCTGATCATCGAGGCGGCGCTGAATGGCGGCACGTCCAAGCGCCGCAATCCGCATACGCCCAAGACCCCCGACGAGATCGCCGCCGACGCCCTGGCCTGTCTCGACGCTGGGGCGACGGTCATCCACACCCATCTCGACGGTCTCCGCCAGACCGGAGAGGAGGCCGCCGCAGGCTACCTCGCCGGCTGGGCGCCTGTCCTGGCGGCGCGGCCGGACACGATTGTCTACGGTACGGTCGCCGAGGGTCGCGATGTCGAGACCCGGTTCGGCCACTATCGGCCGCTGGCCGCCGCTGGCATGCGGATGGGGGCGTTCGATCCGGGCTCGGTCAATCTGGCCACGCACGGCGAGGACGGCCTGCCGGGGCCCGTGTCCTTCGTCTACCAGACATCGTTCAAGGACATCGCCGCTCTAGCGGACCTTCTGGTCGAGGCGCGCCTGGGGCCCGCCATCGCCATCTATGAGCCGGGCTGGCTGCGGGCGACCCTGGCTTACGAGAAGGCGGGCCGCCTGCCGGCTGGCGCGTTCGTGAAGCTCTATCTCGCCGGCGACTACAACTTCCTGGACGGACAGAAGAGCGGCGTCACCTTTGGCCTGCCGCCAACGCGCAAGGCGCTCGACGCCTACCTCGAGATGATGGAGGGCTCGTCGCTGCCGTGGGCTGCCTCGGTGATCGGCGGCTGCGTCGCCAGCACAGGCCTCGCCAGGATGGCCATCGAGCGGGGCGGCCATGTCCGCGTCGGCCTCGAGGACTATGGCGGCGAGGATCATCCGACCAACGCGGCCCTGGTGGCTGAGGTCGTCGAAATCGCCCGCGCGTGCGGCCGTCCCATCGCGACCTCGCCGCAGGCGGCCGAAATCCTCGGCCTGCCGCGATGAACGCCCTGGCGCCCATCGCGCGCGCGCCTGACAGCGAGCCGATCAAGCCGGTGGGCGCGGTC
>JAIXTR010000077.1 GCA_027483845.1 Caulobacteraceae bacterium
CGACACAACGGCCACTTCTGGACCGGCGTGGAGATAGACTCCGCGCCCGCATTCCCGCGCGATGGTCGAGCCCACGCTGTTGATCACGCCCAGCACCCGCCCGCCCTTGCGCTTCACCTCCTGGATCGCGGCGAGGGTGTCGAAGGTCTCTCCCGACTGGCTGACGGCAATGTAGAGCGTGTCCTGCTCGATCACCGGGTTGCGATACCGGAACTCCGAGGCGGGCTCGGCATGGGCCGGGATGCGGGCCAGCTGCTCGATCAGGTGCGCGCCCAGCACGCCCGCGAAGTAGGCCGAACCGCAGCCCAGGATCTTCACCCGGCGGATGTCCAGCATCTCCCGCGCCGCCAGCTCGATGCCGCCCAGGTGCGCGGTGGAAAAGCGCGGGTCCAGCCGACCGAGCAGGGTCCGGCGCACCGCGTCCGGCTGCTCGGCGATCTCCTTGCGCATGAAGTGGGCGTAGTCGCCCTTGTCGAAGCCGGCGGCGTCACCCACCAGATCCAGGGTCGTCTTGGTGGCCTGCGCGCCCTCCAGGGTCAGGACGGTGAAGCCGTCGGCGCGGACCTCGGCCACCTCGCCATCGTCCAGATGCGCCACGGCGCGGGCGTGCCCCATGAGGGCCACCGCATCGGAGGCCACGAACATCTCGCCGTCGCCGACCCCGATCACCACCGGCCCGCCCTTCCGGGCGGCCACCAGGGTGTCGGGCCGGGCGGCGTCGATCACCGCCAGCCCGTAGGCGCCCTTGACCTCGTGCAGCGCCGCGCGGACGGCCTCGACCAACCGGGTCTCCGGGCGGCGGGCGATCAGGTGCGCCAGGACCTCGGTGTCGGTCTCGGAGACGAAGACGACGCCGTCGGCCTGGAGCGCGCGCTTCAGCTCGGCGGCGTTCTCGATGATCCCGTTGTGCACGACCGCGATGCAGCCGCTGGCGTCGGCATGGGGATGGGCGTTGAGATCGCTGGGCGCGCCGTGGGTGGCCCACCGCGTGTGGGCGATCCCCGCCGTACCGGGGACGTCGACGGGCAGCACGCTCTCAAGTTCGCGGACCTTGCCCTGGCGCTTGTGGATCGCGAGGCGACCGTCAGCGGCGATGGCGATCCCGGCGCTGTCGTAGCCCCGGTACTCAAGGCGGCGCAGGCCTTCCATCAGCAGCGGCAAGACGGGGCGCGATGCGATGTAACCGACGATCCCGCACATCAGACGCGAGCCTCAGCCGTAGATGATGCGGCGGATCTGGCGGAGGCTGTAGGGCGGAGCGGGGAAGCGGCGCTGGGCGACCTCGCGGGCCAGGTGGGGATAGATTTCGTCGTTGCGGCGGCCCAGCCGCAGGAGGGCGGCATGGCGGCGGCGGATGAAGGTCTCGGGGTCTTCGTCCAGATAGCTGAGCACGTCATCGACGATCCGTTTCGCTTGCGAGGGATCGAGGCCGCTGGACCGGGCGACGTAGGCCACGAGATCGTCCAGGTCGCCTGAATCCGACATTGCGAGTCCGTGTGGCTGAGGCATTGAAGCTAGACAACGGCCGTGCCCGATTTCGGGCAAGCGCAAAATCAGAAGGGGATGGGCTGGCCGTCCCAGGCGAAGAAGCGGCCGGTGTCCGCGGGTCCGAGGCCGTCGATGACCGCGAGGAGGCGCTGGGCGGAGAAGGCGGGCGTGAAGAGTTTTTGAGGGGCGACGCCGCGCTGGAAGGGGGCGGACAGGGCGGTGTCGACGGTGCCGGGATGCAGGGCGACGCAGATCGCCTCGCGGCGGCGGGCGGCGAGTTCGACGGCGGCGGTGCGTACCATCTGGTTGGCGGCGGCCTTGGAGGCCCGATAGCCGTACCAGCCGCCCAGGTGGTTATCGGCGATGGAGCCGACGCGGGCCGTCAGCACGGCCAGCACGGCCTTGCCGTCGCGGGGAATCCTGGGCGCGAAGTGCTTCAGCACCAGGGCGGGGCCGATGGTGTTGACCTGGAAGAGGCGGGCCAGCCGGACGGGGTCCAGGTCGGCCAGCCGCTTTTCGGGCGCCTGCTCGGAGTCGTGCAGCAGGCCGGTGGCGACGATCACCAGGCGTGGTTCGGCCACGGTCGCCGCTGCGGCGGCGATGGACGCCTCGTCCGTCAGGTCGAGGGGGACCTCGGTCCGGCGGGAAAAGCGGTGGACGAGGCTCACCCGAGGGTCGGCCGCCAGCTGGTCGGCCAGCGCCGCGCCGATCCCGCCCGAGGCGCCGATCACCACGGCCTCGAAAGGCTCCGGAAAAGCTGTCATGACCGGCCTGTCGCAGTCGGGCAGGAAACCGCCGTTGATCTCATCCGCACGCCTCAAGGTTCTCGTGGACGCGCCCCCGCACGGTGCGGGGACCTATGTCCTCTACTGGATGCAGCAGTCCCAGCGTGCGGAATTCAACCCCGCGCTGGAATACGCCATCGAACAGGCCAATGCGCTGGATCTGCCGGTGCTGGTCTGCTTCGGCCTGACCGCCTTTCCGGAAGCCAACGCCCGGCACTACGACTTCATGCTGCGAGGGCTGGCGGAGGTGCGCGACCGGCTGGCGGCGCGGGGCGTCGGCTTCGTCATCCGCAAGACGGCGCCGCACGACCTGACCCGCCAGCTTGCCGCCGACGCGGCCCTGGTGGTCTGCGACCGGGGCTACCTGAAGATCCAGCGCACCTGGCGCGCGAAGCTGGCGGAGGGCTTCGACCGGCGGCTGGTCCAGGTCGAGGGCGATGTGGTGGTTCCGGTCGAGGTGGCCTCCAACAAGCACGAGTACGCCGCCCGCACGATCCGGCCACGCATCCACCGGGTCTGGGACGACTATATGGACGACCTCCAGCCGCGCGCCGTGCGCCGCCGCGCGGAGGGTCTGACCGTGGCCGGCGACGTGGACCTGGACGATGTGCCGGGGGTGCTGGCGGGCCTGAAGATCGACAAGACGGTCGGGCCGGTGAAGCGGTTCCCGGCCGGGGAAGGCGCCGCCCGTGCGCGTCTGAAGGCTTTCATCGCCCGCGACCTGCGCCGGTACGGCGACGAGCGGGGCAAGCCCGAGGCCGACGTGGCCTCGTTGATGAGCCCCTACCTCCACTTCGGCCAGATCTCGCCGGTGGAGATCGCCCTGGCGGTCCGCCGGACACCGGCGTCCGACAGCCGGGCCAGCTACCTGGAGGAGCTGATCGTCCGCCGCGAGCTGGCGATGAACCACGCCTTCTATGAGCCGGGCTACGACACCTACGGGATCCTGCCCGAGTGGGCGCGCAAGACCCTGGCCGACCACGCCAGCGATCCCCGCCCGCACCTCTACAC
>JAIXTR010000452.1 GCA_027483845.1 Caulobacteraceae bacterium
AAAGCGAAATCTATCGGGGGCAGATCGCCTACGACAATGGGCCGTTCAAGGCCAACCTGCTGCTGGAGCACGGCCGCGACCAGCTGCCGGGCCTGATGTACCAGCTGCTGATCCCCGCGGGGACCAATGCGACCTATCCGCGGGGCATCTTCCAGGACAAGTACAACATCTCCTGGAACCATCCGTCGTCGGCCAAGCAGCAGGTCAACTACGCCGAGCTGACCCTGGAGTATGACCTGGGCATCGGGGTCCTGACCTCGACCACCGCTCTGCGCGAGCGCCGGTCGCAGAACGCCTACGACCGGGACGCCACGTCGGCGCCGTTCCTGGCCCAGGCCACTGCCAGCGGGCTGGTCGCCCCTGGCGCCGTGCAGGGCAGCCCCGACCTTGGCGGCTCGCAGAACGACTACGCCCGGGTGCTGTTCCAGGACGTCCACCTGGTCGGCAAGGACGTGGGCGGCTTCAGCTGGCTGGCCGGGTTCGAGTACTACGACCTGAACGACAAGTATCAGAACACCCTGGCGGGACCTCCGACCGCGGCGAACGGCCGATCCTTCGGCACGGTGGGCGTGAGCCGGCTCGATTTCGTGTCCTGGGCCGCTTACGGCTCGCTGGGCTACGACGTCACCGAGGCGTTCAACGTCACGGCGGAAGGCCGCTTCACGAAGGACGATAAGGACCTGGTGTCCACGCGTCTGGACTTCGGCACCGGCCGTCCGTCCGGCGTCGGGTTCGACATCGACACGGGCCGGAAGACCGACAACTTCTCGTACAACGTCACGGCCTCGTACAAGATTGCGGACTGGCTGACCTACGGCAAGATCGGCACCGCCTATCGCGCCGGGGGCTTCAACCTGGCGCTGGGCGACCCGCGCCAGCCGCGCGCCATCCCGACCACCTTCGACGACGAGAAGGCGATGTCCTTCGAGGTGGGCGCCAAGGGCGTGATCATCCCGCGCGTCTTCGCCACGGTGGCCGCCTATCGGACCAATGTGGACGATCTGCTGGTCCAGACCGACAACGGCTGCGGCGTCAGCTTCCCTGCCTGCCCGGTGCAGGCGACGCCCTTCGTCTACAACGCCGGCAAGGCCGAACTCTGGGGCATCGAGGTCGAGCTGACCGGTGCGGCCGAGGTGCTGGGCGGCACGGCGCGCCTGACCGTCGGCGGCTCCCGCCAGGGCGGCGACATCACGTCCGGCCCTGACAAGGGCAAGAAGGGTCCGCAACGTCCCGACTGGACCGGCACCTTCAACCTGAACTACCGCCACGACCTGCGCGACGACTGGGTCGGCTTCTTCAACATCAAGGGCAGCGGCCGTTGGGGCGGGGTCCAGGAAATCGCCCAGACGCCGAAGCTGGAAGACTACCAGATCTTCGACGCGCGGGCCGGCCTGCAGAAGAACGGCTGGGAGTTCGCGCTCTACTCGAACAACGTGGGTCAGGAGTCCTACATCGTGTTCAACGCGGCCACGACCCGGCGCTGGAACCTGCCGCGCACGTACGGCGCCCAGCTCCGCTACAGCTGGTAGCCCAGTGAACCGGTCCGCCATCTGTCTGCTGAGCGCCGCTGTCGTCGCCCTGGCGTCGATGGCGGCCCCGGCCCAGGCGCAGTCGACCGCTCCGGCGGCGGCCGCGTCGCGGGTCCAGGTGATCTATGGCGCGTGGACCGACGCCGCGCGCGGCGGCCGGGTCGTGCCCTACAAGGCCTATGTTCCCGCAGGACGCGGACCGTTCCCGGTGGTGGTCCACAGTCACGGCCTGGGCGGCAGTCGGGAGGCGTCGGTCTTCCTGCTGCAGGCGGTGGCGGACGCCGGCTTCCTGGTGGTCTGCCTGCAGCACGCGGGCTCGGACAGCGGCCTGCTGGCCAGCGGGCGGCCTCGCGACCCGGCCGGCCTCGTGGCGGCGGCCGGCGCCGGCATCAACCAGCAGGCGGCGCAGGCCCGCTACGGGGACCTGCCGTTCGCGCTGGACCAGATCGGCCAAGATCCCGTGCTGGGCCCAAAGGCGGACATGGCCCATGTCGGCATGTCGGGCCATTCCTATGGCGCGCTCTCGACCCTGGTGGCCACGGGCCAGCGGGTGCTGGGCGCATCCCCGCCCACCCGGTTCGCCGATCCCCGGATCAAGGCCGCCATCGCCTACAGCCCCAACAAGCCGCGGGGCGACGACCCCGCGACGGCCTTCGCGGCCATCAAGACCCCGATGCTGCACTTCACGGGAACCGCGGACGTCACGCCCTTCGACCTGGAGAAGACCCCCTTCGAGCGGACGACGCCGTTCCAGGCGATCACGGGCGCCGATCAGTTCCTGATCGTGCTGGACGGCGCCGACCATGGCCTGTTCGGCGGGCGGCGGGGCGCGGGCGGCGTGCTCAAGCCCACGGACCCGCCGCAGATGGAGATCGTCAAGGCCGAGACGATCCGGTTCTGGCGTGCTTATCTCAAGGGCGACAAGGCGGCCGCCGCCGAGCTCTGCGCCCTGCCGTCCCGGATCGCCGGCGCGGGCGACGGCTATCGGAAGGCCGCGCGGTGTGGGCCGCCGACCCCCATCGCGCCGGTCGCCGGCCTCCGGTAGCTTATCGCCATGACCCCGAAGCCGCCCCTCGCCACGTCCCGCCGCGCTGTCCTGGGTGTCGGCGCCACCCTGCTGGCCGCGGCGCCCGCCGTCGGCGCGACGCCAAAGACCAACGGTTCGGAGGCCGAGGCGATGCGGATCCTCGAGCGGTACGCGGCCTTTGGCGACAAGGCGGCCGGTGGGGCCGGCGACAACGCCTGCGGCGAGTGGATCGAGCGCGAATTGCAGGCGCTGGGCTACGCCTGCATGCGCCAGCCCTTCGACGTTCCGGCCTATGAGGGCGAGGCTCCGACGCTGTCCACGGGCGCGGCGCAGGCCTGCCTGATCCCGCAGGCGATCGTGAAGCCGACGCCGGGGCTGACCGGACGCCTGTTCACGCCCAACCAGGGCCAGGGTGAGATCGCTCTGCTGGTGCTGCCGTACGCCCGCTGGTCCACCGCGAAGGGCGAGGTCGAGAAGCGCGTGAAGGCCGCAGTCGGCGCCGGCGCCAAGGCCGTGGTCCTGGTCACCACCGGGCCGACAGGGGAGGCGCTGGCGCTCAACACGCCCGTGGACACGCCCCTGTTCGACGTGCCGGTCGCCGTGCTGGCGCCACGAGAGGCCGAGCCTTTCGTGCAGGCGGCGGCGAAGGGCGAGACGGCCACCTTGCGCATGCCCGGCCGGTCCTTCCGGCGGCCCGCCTTCAACGTCACCGCCACCCTGAACCGTGGGGCGGCCAAGACCCTGGTGATCTCGACGCCCCGCTCGGGCTGGTTCGGCTGCATGGGCGAGCGTGGCTCGGGCCTGGCCACCTGGATGCTGCTGGTCGAATGGGCGGCGAAGGCGCGGCTGCCGGTCAACCTGGCCCTCGTGGCGACCAGCGGCCATGAGTACGAGTACGCCGGCGGCGAGCATTTCATCGCCCATCTGGCGCCCAAGCCCGCCGACACCGCGCTGTGGGTCCATCTCGGCGCCAACGTGGCCGCCCGCGACTGGCATGAGCGTGGCCTGCAGCTTGCGCCGCTGCCCAGCGCGGACCCCCAGCGTTACCTGCTGGCCAGCCCGCACCTCGTCGCGGCCTGCAAGGCGGCGTTCGCCGGTCAGCCGGGCCTGGAGCAGACCTATCCCGTCGACCCGAAGCAGGCGGCGGGCGAACTCGCCAGCATTGTTCGCGCTGGCTACGACCCGGTGATGGGGGTGTTCGGCGCCCACCGCTTCCACCACGCTCAGAGCGACGACATGCGCTGTGTCTCGCCGGAGCTCATCACGCCCGTTTCAAAGGCGTTCGAAAAGGTCATCGGCGAGGCTCTCGGCAAGACCTGACGGCGCGCGCTCAACTGGGGGCATGACCACTCAGACCCCGCCGCATCCCGCGGACGCCCAAATGGCCTCACCGACCTATCGGCTGGCCTCCACAGACCAGGACTTCATCATGGGCCCCTCCATGCGGGGGGTGCGCTTCCTGCTGGAGTTCGCCAAGGTCGACGAAGCGCTTCGCAACTGGAGTGTCCGCTCGACGATCGTGGTGTTCGGCTCGGCCCGGATCCGCGAGGACGGCCCGGACCCGCATCCGCGCTGGTACAACGCCGCCCGGGAATTCGCCGCTATCGCCTCGAAGCGGGGCGGGGCGTATCTGTCGGCTAAGGGCGAGCGCTTCAACGTCATCTGCACCGGCGGCGGCCCGGGCATCATGGAAGCGGCGAACCGCGGCGCCATGGACGCCGGCGCCCCCTCCATCGGCCTGAACATCACCCTGCCGCACGAGCAATACCCGAACAGCTATTCGACGCCGGAGCTGACGTTCCGCTTCCACTACTTCGGCATGCGCAAGATGCACTTCGCCATGCGGGCCAGCGCGCTGGTGGTGTTCCCCGGCGGCTTCGGGACCCTTGACGAGCTGTTCGAGATCCTGACCCTGCGCCAGACCGACAAGTCGCCTGCCATGCCCATCGTGTTGTTCGACGAGGGCTATTGGCGCTCGGTGATCAACCTCGAGGCGCTGG
>JAIXTR010000027.1 GCA_027483845.1 Caulobacteraceae bacterium
GACGAGGACGAGATCGACCGGCTCTACTGGAACGACCCCTACTTCCTGGCGCCCGACGGCGACATGGCGGTGGAGGCCTTCACGGTCATCCGCCAAGCGATGGAGAAGGCCGGCAAGGTGGCTCTGGGGCGGCTGGTCATGCACCAGCGCGAGCGCCTGATGGCGCTGGAGCCGCGGGGCAAGGGCATCCTCGCCTACTCCCTGCGCACCAACCGCGAGGTCCGAGACGCCGCCGACGTCTTCGACCGGATCCCGGCGCACAAGGCGCCGCCGGCGATGATCGACATCGCCGCCCGGATCATCGAGCAGCAGTCGGGCGACTTCGATCCATCGAAGTTCAACGACCGCTACGAGGACGCCCTGCGCGCCCTCATCAAGGAAAAGCAGAAGGGCCACGGGGTGAAGACGGTCGAGGCGCCCAAGGAGGCCGAAGTCATCGACCTGATGGAGGCCCTGAAGCGCAGCCTGGGCGGTGACCGCCGCAAGGCGCCGGCGCGCAAGGCCGCGCCCGCCAAGGCCACCGCCAAGCCGGCCACCGCGCGCAAGACGCCCGCGAAGAAGCGCGCCTGAAAGGCCTTCCCCGCGCTAAGCTCCGGCGCGGCAGGAGGGCCCATGAGCGTCTATGTGATCAACGAGATCGTCGTCACCGATCCCGAGCGATTCCAGACCTACGCCGACCAGGTGCCAGCGATCCTGCGCCAGTACGGGGGCGAATATGTGATCCGGGGCGGATCCCCGGCGCGGGTCGACGGTCTCCAGCCGCCCGACAAGCTGGTGGTGCTGCGGTTCGAAAGTCGTGAGGCGGCGCTGGCGTGGCGCAACGGGCCGGAATACCTGGCGATCCTGCCGATCCGTGAGGCGACCTCGACCAGCCGGGTCTACATCGTCGACGGCTATGCCGGCGGCTAGCGGGCCTTCAGCTTCTTGATGGCGTCGGCCAGCGGCCGCTCCGCGTCGCAATAGTCCGCCCAGGCCTTGGTCTTCTTCAGCAGCGCCGGGGCGGTGCGGATCGTCCAGGCCTTGGGGTCCAGCCCCGGCTTCACCTGGCTCCAGTTCAGCGGGAAGCTGACCGGCGCCAGCGGCCGGGCGCGCGGCGACAGGGGCGCCACGGCGGTCGAGAGCCGATCGTTGCGCAGGTAGTCCAGGAAGATCCGTCCGACCCGCTTGGCCTTCGACATGTTGACGACGTAGCGGTCCGGCTGATCGGCGGCGATCGCCAGACAGACGTCCTGGGCGAACTGTTTGGCGGTCTTCCAGTCCATCTTGCCCCTGCCGCCTTTCAGCGGCGTGACGACGTGCAGGCCCTTGCCGCCGGTGGTCTTGCAGAACGCGACGAGGCCCAGGGCCTCCAGCCGCGCCTTCACCTCCTTCGCCGCCTCGATCACCCGGTCGAAGGCGATGTCCTCGTCGGGGTCCAGGTCGAAGACCAGGCGACCGGGAACCTCCGGCTGGTCCGGCTGGCAGTTCCAGGGGTGGAACTCCACCGCCGAGATCTGCGCCAGCGCCGCCAGCGCTTCGATCCGGTCGATCTGCAGATAGGCGGCATGGTCGCCCAGGACCTTCACCTCGCTCAGCAAGGCGGAGGAGCCCTTGCCCGCATGGCGCTGAAAGAAGCGCTCGCCGCCGATGCCGTCCGGCGTGCGGATGATCGAACAGGGGCGGCCCTTGATGTGCTGCATCATCCAGGGACCGACGGCCTCGAGATACTGCGCAAGCTCAAGCTTCGTGACGGGATGACCGGCGCCGTCGTCCGGCCATAGCGCCTTGTCGGGGCTTGACAGAGTCACGCCCATCACCACCGGCGCCCCGGCCTTGGCGACGGGCCTTGGCGTGGCCAGCTCGGCCTTATCCACGGGCTGCGGCGTCTCGGCCTCCACCTCGCGCGCGGGCTTGTCGTCTCTGAGGCCCTTGAACGCGCCCTGCCGCACCATGCCCGATCCGGTGAACCCGGCGAACTCGATTTCCGCGACCAGCTCCGGCTTGGCCCAGTGGACGTTGGCCTCCTTGCGCGGCGCGCCGGGACCTGAGAACGGGCTTTTCGGACTGGCCGCCGCCTCGAGGCGCGGGAGAACGCGGGCCACCTTGTCGCGGCCGAAGCCGGTTCCGACCCGGCCCACATAGACCAGCTTTTCCCCGCGATGCACGCCGACCAGGAGCGAGCGCAGCTGCCCGGCTTCGCCCGTCCAACCGCCGATCACCACCTCGTGGCCGGCCCGGCATTTGGACTTCACCCACGCCTCGCCGCGGTCGGACTGATAGGGCGCGTCCAGCCGCTTGGAGACGATCCCTTCCAGCGACATGCGGCAGGCCGACTGCAGCACCGCGTCCCCGGCCGTTTCGAAGTGGTCGACGTAGCGGATGCGCCGCTCCAGCGCCTTGCCCGCCCGCTTGATCGCCGCCGCCAGCCGCACCTTCCGTTCGCGAAGCGGGAGCGCGCGCAGATCCTCGCCCTCCAGGAACAGGGCGTCGAAGGCGAAGAACATCAGGTCGTCGGTCTTGCCGTCCGACAGAGCTGCCTGCAGCGCAGGAAAGTCCGGCGAGCCCTGGGCGTCCAGGGCGCAGGCCTCACCGTCGTAGATGCCGTCGGCAAGGGAAAGGGCGTCGCGGGCGATGGCGGCGAACTTGGTCGTCCAGTCCAGACCCTTGCGGGTCTTCAGGGTCGCCTTGCCGTCGGCCACCCGCAACTGCAGCCGATAGCCGTCGAACTTGATCTCATGTCCCCAGCCGGCGCCCGGCGGCGGGCGATCGACGGACTTGGCCAGCTGTGGCGGGATGAAGTCGGGCAGGGCAGTTGCGCTGACCTTCGGCGCCTTCACCGACTTGGCCTTCGCGGCCTGGGCCGGCGCCGCCTTCGGCTTGGCCTTTGCCTTGGCCGTCGTGTGCCAGACATCGTCGGCGTCCGCGCGGCCCGCACCGGTCATGAAGGCGCTCGGACCCTGCCCACGGCCGGCGGCGATGTCCTCCATCGTCCGACCAGAGGCGATCGAGTTCGTCTCCGTCTCGACCAGCGCGCCGCCCTCGCCGTCGACTGCCCAGTCGTCGCGATGCTTGATCAGCAGCCAGTTATCCCGCTTCTCGTTGCCCCGGCGCTTCATCCGCACCAGCACCCACGAGCCCTTCAGCCGCTGGCCATCCAGGGTGAACTTCAGGTCTCCGCCCTTGAGCATCGCCTCAGGATCGCCCTCGGGCTCCCAGTAGCCGCGATCCCAAAGCGAAACCGTGCCCCCGCCATACTCGCCCTTGGGAATGGTCCCCTCGAAGTCGCCGTAGTCCAGCGGGTGATCTTCGGTCTGCACCGCCAGCCGTTTGTCGGCCGGGTCGAGGGAGGGGCCGCGGGTCACCGCCCAGGACAGGAACACGCCGTTCAGTTCCAGGCGGAAGTCGTAGTGCAGACGGGTCGCGGCGTGCTTCTGGATCACGAACCGCAGCCGGTTCGAGGGCTGGGTCCGCTCCGCGCCGGCGGGCTCGGCGGTCTTGCCGAAATCCCGCATCGACCGGTAGCGCGTCAGCTTGTCGACCATCAGCTCACCAGGGCGGGGCGTCGCTGGAGGCATCCGCTGGTCAGGGCGCCGACGAAGGCGTCGCGCCAGGCGGCGACATCCTCTCGCTGCACGTTCTCGAACAGCGTGCTCCAGCGCCGGATGCGCTCGGGTTTTTCCATCGCCAGCGCGCGCTTCAGCGCATCGGCGACCTCCTCGGGACTGTTCGGATTGACCAGCAGGGCGTCCTGCATCTGTCGCGCGGCGCCGGCGAACCGGGACAGGATCAGCACCCCGGGATCCTCCGGGTCCTGGGCGGCGACATATTCCTTCGCCACCAGGTTCATCCCATCGCGCAGCGGCGTCACCAGTCCGACCCGCGCCGCGCCATAGATGCCGGCCAGCTCGTCGCGGCGGTAGTTGCGATTGACCCACCGGAATGGCGCCCAGTCCACGTCGGCGAACTCGCCGTTGATCCGGCCCGACAGCGAGTCCAGGCGGGCGCGGATCTCCTGATAGGCCTCCACCGCCTCTCGGCTGAGCGGCGCGATCTGCAGCATCAGCACCTCGCGGCGCAGGTCTGGATTGCGGATCAGGAACTGTTCGAAGCCGAGAAAGCGCTCCTCCAGGCCCTTCGAGTAATCGAGCCGGTCGACCCCGACGATAAGGTTGCGGAAGACCGTGTGGGCGGCCATCAGGTCGCGCATCCGCCGGGCGCGGGCGCTCTTCACCATTTGCGCGAACTCGGGCGCGTCGATGCCGATGGGAAACGCGCCGATCTCCAGGTGGCGTCCGAACCCCTTCAGCAGCCCGGGCCGCACCACGGCGCCGTCGGCTTCGGACAACACATATTCCTCGAACGCCTGCTGATATTCGGCCGTCTGAAACCCGCACAGATCATAGTCGAACATCGACTCCACCAGCTGGCGGTGTCGCGGCAGGTTGATCATCACCTGATGCGCCGGCCAGGGGATGTGCAGGAAGAACCCGATCCGGTTCGTCACGCCCAGCGCCCGCAGCTCACGGGCCAATGGGATCAGGTGATAGTCGTGCACCCAGATGACGTCGTCAGGCTGAATGAGCGGGGCGAGGGTCTCGGCGAAGCGGCGGTTGACCCGGACATAGCCCTTGTCGAAGGCGCGGTCGAAAGCGGCCAGGTCGTTGCGGTAGTGGAACAGCGGCCACAGGGTCTTGTTGGCGTAGCCGTTGTAATACTCCTCGAGATCCACTTCCTCGAGATCCACGGTGGCCGCTGTGACGCCGCCGACCGTCTGGACGTTGAGCTCGCCGGTGAAGGTCTCGGTGGTCTGGCCGCTCCAGCCGAACCAGATGCCGGAGTATTGTTTCAGCGCCGCCGACAGGGCCATGGCGAGCCCGCCGACGCTCTGCTCGCCATCCCCGGACGGCAGATTCACGCGGTTGGAGACGACGATCAGCCGGCTCATCGCGCGGCCTCCAGCCAGGCCAGCACGTCCTCGACGCTGCGCAGCCCAAAGCGCGCGTGCGTATCCCGGGGATGGCCCACGAGCACGCCGAAGCCGCCCAGCCTCGCGACGGCGTCGAACCCATGTTCGTCCGTCGCATCGTCGCCCACGAACACCGGTTGGGCGTCGCGGAAGTCATCGGTGGCCATGAAATCGCGCACGGCGTCGCCCTTCGACGGACCGGGTGTGCGCAGCTCCTCGACCATATCGCCCTCCTGAAGGGCGAGACCGGTCTCGGCGGCGACGCGGCGCGCCAGGGCGCGGGCGTCCAGCGCGCGGGCGCGGGCCAGCCGGAAGTGCAGCGCGACGCTCGCGCCCTTTTCTTCCACGAGAAGGCCGGGGTCCCGAACGGCGAAGTCACGCAGGGCGGCGACGGCCCGGTTCATGCCGGGGTGCGGCTCGGGGGTCTGCAGGCCGCCCTGCCGATCGCGCCGCACAAGGCCGTGGACGGCCGACACGCAGACGATCCGCCCCTCAAGGATCCGGTCGATGTCCTCAAGGGTGCGCCCGCTCACGACGGCGAGGCGTCCGTTCAGGCCCGCCTCCAGGCGCTCGAGAAGGCGCGTCAGGCGCGGGTTTGCGACCACGTCCTGGGGCCGGGCGGCGATGGGGGCCAGCGTTCCGTCCAGGTCGAGGAACAGCGCCGCCCCGTCCAGCCGCAACGGCTTGGGCGCCGGCAGACTGATCATAAGGGATTCAACTGGCATTTCTCTCCCGCCCACTCGCGGAGATAACGCCGCAGCGCACAATTTCGATCCCCCGGC
>JAIXTR010000494.1 GCA_027483845.1 Caulobacteraceae bacterium
ACCGGCTGCGCCAGAAGATGGAGCGGCAGGTCAAGGCGGTGTTGAAGCACCTGAACGTTTACGACGAGGTGTTCCAGCAGCTCACCGTCGAGGGCAACGCCCTGGCGTTTCGCGATTTCCTGCTGAAGTCGCCGGAGATGTTCCTGTCCCTCGGCGACGGCTGCGGCCTTGTCAGCCACATCGCCACCTACTGGCGCTATCAGTTCCCGCGGGCCAAGCCGCTCGCGGCCAACATCGTTCAGCTGATGGACACGCTGCAGGACTTCGAACTCAGCCTGGGAGCCAGCGTCGACGCG
Organism: Caulobacteraceae bacterium; assembly: GCA_027483845.1. Lineage (GTDB taxonomy): Bacteria > Pseudomonadota > Alphaproteobacteria > Caulobacterales > Caulobacteraceae > Phenylobacterium. The sequence continues at coordinate 297 of JAIXTR010000494.1, forward strand.
GCCGACGAGCCCGCGCCTGAACCGCCGCCCTGGAGCCGCTCATACGCCTGCGTGTGAGGGGGCTTCGCGCTCGACGGAGGCGGGGTCCTGCGCGTCGGGGTCGCGTCCCTGGCTCCGGTCCAGCGACCGCATGATCGGCGTCACCGTCAGCCCGTGCAGCAGGATCGAGATCAGGATGACCAGGCCCACGATCGCCCACAGGCGCTCGGCCTGGGGAAACGGCGCACCGTTCAAGGCGTAGGCGATGTAGTACATGGAGCCCACGCCGCGGATCCCGAAGAACGCCAGCGTCAGCTTCTCGCCGCGCTCTATCTTCAGCCCCGTCAGGCCCACGAGCCCGGCGAGGGGCCGCACGAGGAGGATGATCGCCACGGCCAGACCGATGTCGACCAGCGTCAGGCCCTTGAGCAGCCCGCTCACCAACGCCCCGCCGAAGAGCAGCAGCAGCACCATCATGGCCAGCCGCTCCACCTGTTCGGTGACATCGTGCATCTCCCGCTGGAACGCATGCTCGCGGTGGGCATGGCGCAGGGTCAGGGCCGTCACGAATACGGCCAGGAAGCCGTAGCAATGCAGCATCTCGGTGACGCCATAGGCGATGAAGGTAGCGGCGATCGCGATCAGTCCGTCGCCCGTGCTGGCCAGCTTGCTGTCGGACGGAATGCGGAACGTCAGCCAGCCGAACACGCGCCCAATCAGCCACCCGGCCAGGACGCCGACGGCGATCTCCCAGATCACGTTGACCGTGAGCCAGCGAAGGAGCCAGGGCTCGCCCGTCACGCTTGAGAGCGCCAGGGCAATGGCGAGATGGACGAAGGGGAAGGCCAGTCCGTCGTTCAGGCCAGCCTCGGAGGTGAGGCCAAATCGCACCTCGTCCTCCTCGCCGCTCTTGGGCGGTCCAACCTGCACGTCGGCGGCCAGCACCGGGTCGGTTGGCGCCAGGCTGGCGCCCAGCAGGAGTGCGACGATCCACGGCAGGCCGGCTGCCACCCCCAGCAGGGCGATGAGGCCGATGCTGATCGGCATGGTGATCGCGAGCAGTCGCCAGGTGATCGCCCAGCGCCGGATATGGAAGACACGGTCGATCTTCAGACCTGCGCCCATCAACGAAATGATGACGACGAATTCCGTGAACCGCTCGGTGATCTCGGGATAGTTGAGCGGCAGGGGGCGCAGGCCGATCTGGGGCAGGCTGAACAGGCCCGCGCCCAGCGCGATGCAGATTATCGGCAAAGATAGGGGCAGCTTCTTCAGCGCCAGTGGCAGCCACGCCACAAGCGCGATGAGCACGCCGGCCCCTGTTAGCGCCAGGATGTAGGGGTCAGGCCCGCTCGAAGACATCCCGCCGTAACACCCCGCGGGCCGCTCTGTTGCAATGCGGCGGCCCTAGACGGCGTCGCGGGGACCGTAGCTGGCGTCGAACAGCGGGGGCAGGCTGTCGGGCAGGCCCAGAAGCGGCCCCGACGACAGCAGGAGAACGACCGCATCCGGCGCCAGTCCGCTGAGGGCCGCCATGGCCGCCTCGGCGGTCTCGACGCCGGCTACGGGTACCCCAGCCGCCGCCACACGGTCCAGGATCTCCTGGAAGCCACTCTGGCTGTGGCTCGCTTCCCCGTGGTGCGGGGGCGGGACGATCAGCGCTTGGGCCACACCTTGGAAGACCGTGTCGTACCAGGGCAGGGCGTCGCGATTCCGCCAGGAAAAGGTGTGAGGTTCGAACACGACGGTCAGGGGTCTGTGCGGATAGTGCAGGCGCACCGCCTCGATCGCCGATCGGGCCTTCTCGTAAGAACTGCCGAAGCCCTCGATCAGCGGAATGGACGAGCGGCGGGTCAGACGGTCCAGACGCCGGCGGATGCCGCTGAAGCTCTCCACGCCGCGGGCGAGCTGCGTCTCGTCCACGAGGCCGCGCTCGAGCAGGTAGGCCGCGACGCCGACGATGTTCTCGACGTTGTGCTCGCCGAGCAAGGTGGTCGTCAGCGGGATGCGGCGGTCTCCCGGACGGACCAGGGTGAACCGCGAGGTCTCGCCGAAGCTGACATCCTGCGGATACCAGCCGTCGCACGCCGTGGTGTCGTACCAGACGACGCGCGAGGCGGTCTGGCCGGCGATGGCGCGGATCGCGGGATGCTCGCGGGCCACCAGCAGGCCGTCGGGTGGCAGCAGCGCCATCAGCTCGCCAAACGGCTTCACGTAGGACTCGAACGTCGGGAAGACGTTCACGTGGTCGTGGATCAGCGAGGTCAGCAGCACGTCGCGGGGATGATAGAGCAGGAATTTCGATCGGGCGTCGGTGGGCCCGACGATGTACTCGTCGCCTTCCAGAACGACTTCGTCGGCGCGGCCCCAGTGGCCCGTGGCGGGCAGAGAGGGCGAGATCGCGCCGATCATCCAGCCCGCGTCTCGCCCGGCCTCGCGCAGGATGTGCGCCATCAGCGCCGTGCAGGTCGATTTTCCGAAGGATCCGGCCACCACGGTGTTGCGCCGGTCCGCGGTGGCGTCGCCGACCAGCTCTGGGAACGTGGTGATGCGTATGCCGCGCTGGCGCGCGGCCTGGACCTCGACGTTCCCGTCTCCGCCCAGCTTGGCGCTCGCGCCAAGGACGAGCACGTCCAGATCCGCGGGCAGGTTGGCGGCGTCGAACCGCCAGGCGATCGGAAAGCCCAGGCCTTCGACATAGGTCGACATCGGCGGGAAGACGTCCTGGTCCGAGCCGCTGATGGTGTGTCCGGCGTCGCGCATCATCAGCGCCGCAGCGGCCATGCCCGCGCCCGCGATGCCGGTGAAGTGGATACGCATGGGTCCTGCCTGAAACCTGTCGGCCGGTTGATCCACCGATCCGCGTCAGTCGTCCAGCCCGGCGGCCCTCCCGGCCAACCTCATCTTAAGCAAAAGTTGGCCATGGTGACGGTTGCTTAATCGCGCCTTAACTACGGCGGGCGACCCTGAGGGCGTCTTCTTTTGAAGACACCCACCATCACCAAACTTCCTAAGCCCGGCGTCCGCGCCGGGCTTTTTTTCA